>NZ_JBFAIU010000420.1:0-5691 GCF_040654855.1 Asanoa sp. NPDC050611 | reverse complement strand
CGCGGGCGCGGTCACTCGCGGACCAGCTCCGTGGCCGTGGCCTGGTCGGTGATGAGCACGTTGAGCCAGCCGCCGCTCAGCGCCGCCCGGATCGCCTGCCACTTGCGCTCGCCGCCGGCCACGCCGACGCGGCGGGGGACCTTCTTCAGCGTCTCCGCGCTGATGCCCAGCACGCGGTCGTCCAAAGAGGACGCGACGTGCTGGCCGTGCGCGTCGAAGAAGCGCATGCAGACGTCGCCGATCGCGCCAAGGCCGCGCAGCCGCTCCTCTTCCTCCTCGGCGATCGCGTTGCCGCTCTGCCGCAGCAATGTGGACGGTGCCAGCGAGCCCACGCCGACCAGCGCGACCGTCAGGTCCTGCCATGCCTCGATCACCGCGGCGATGCTCGGCTCGTGCAGCAGCGCGTCGCGCATCGCCGCGGTCGCCACCAGACCGGGCGCCACCAGGTAGACCGCCTCCGCCCGGGTGTTGCGGGCCAGGCCGCCGGTCAGCCGCGTCGCCAGGCTCTGCGCCGCGGACGTGCCGACGCCGCCCAGGATCTGCACCACCCGCTCCGCCGAGAGGCTCGGCGCCGGGTGCATCGCGTCGACCATCGCGAGCAACGTGCCGCTCCACGACGAGATGCCGACCCGGTCGTTGCGGATCAGCGTCGTCTCCAGGTAGACCGCGGCGGCGGCGGCGATCGCCTGGGTCACCGAGTGCTCGTCGGTCTGGCCGTCGGTGTCGGCGATGACCACCTCGGTCAGGCCGTACCGCTGCTCGACCGCCTCTTCGAGCTCCGCGTGCACGCCGCGGGGCGTGATCACCACCGTGCGCACGATGCCCATCGCCACCGCCTGCTTGAGCAGGCGCGAGACGCGCGGCTGGGAGATGTGCAGGTGCTCGGCGATCTGGGGCTGGCGCATGCCGCGCTCGTGGTACATCCGGGCGACCTTGGTCAGCAGCCGGGTGTGTTCGGACGCGACGCCGTAGGGCTCCGCATCGAACCTCGGGCTCACGGGCGCCTCCTCATTTCGTCAACGAAGCGTAGCGGCTCGAACGCAATCGCCTGGGTCCGCATCGACGTGACCCGTTGACAAGCGCGACATCCAGCGTTCACAGTAGCTGCATGGCCAGTCGCCAATGAATGGATATTCAATGCTAACTCCTCGCCGTTGGGCGGCGATCGCGGGACTGCTGCTCGCGACGGCCGTGGCGCTGTCCGGTTGCGCGAAGGTGCCGGGCGTCTACGTCTACGAGGACAAGGGCGCGCAGCCCGCGGGCGCGGCACCGGCCGACGCGAAGAGCTACGTCGCCGACGCCTGGGCGGCCAGGATCGTCCCGACCGTGCACGACCAGGCCACGGAGATCGGCACGGTCGCCGCGGCGCTCGCGCAGGACCCGGCCGCCGCCGGCCAGCAGTACGGCCACCAGGCCGGGACCGGCAGCCCGTACGCCTTCATGGTCAAGGGCACCGGCACCGTCACCAAGGTCGACACCTCGGTGCAGACCGGCCCGATGACGGTCGAGGTCGCGCAGTCTGGCGGGAAGCCGCTGACGATCAGCATCGCGACCGGCCCGGTGATCGCCGGCACCGCGCTGCGCGACGCCGTCGGCTTCATCTCGTTCGGCGACTTCACCAACCAGATCGAGTACGCCGACGTGGCCAACGAGATCAACGCGCGGGTCAAGACCGAGGTGATCGCCAAGGTCGACCTGGCCGCCGCGGTCGGCAAGGAGATCACGTTCCACGGCGCGTTCTCGGCGCTGCCCAACGCGCCGACGATCCTTGTCGTGCCCACCGAGCTGTCGGTGGCGTCATGAGCGCGGAGCACCTGGTCGCCCGGGGGATGAGCAAGAGCTACGGCGGTGTGCGCGCGCTCAAGGACGTCACCTTCACGGCGTACCGCGGCAAGGTCAACGTCCTCGTCGGCGAGAACGGCGCCGGCAAGTCGACGCTGATGAAGATCCTCTCCGGCGCCGAGCAGCCGACCGCCGGCGAGATCCTGCTCGACGGCGAGGCGGTGCGGCTGGCCGGCCCGCGCGACGCGATGGCCCGCGGGATCGGCATCATCCACCAGGAGCTGAGCCTGTTCCCGAACCTGTCCATCGCGGAGAACATGTTCGCCGGCCGGGAGCTGCGCCAGGCCCGCCGGTTCGTGGACGGCAAGGAACAGCGGCGCCGGACGCGCGCCGTCCTGCGGCGGCTCGGCCAGGACCGGCTCGACCCCGACACGCTCGCCGGTGACCTGCCGATCGGCCAGCAGCAGCTCGTCGAGATCGGCCGGGCGCTGCTCGAGGACGTCCGCGTGCTGATCATGGACGAGCCCACGTCGGCGCTGTCCAACCACGAGGTCGACGTGCTCTTCGAGGTGATGGCCGACCTGCGGGCGCACGACGTCACGGTCATCTACATCTCGCACAAGCTCGACGAGTTCCGCCGCATCGGCGACCACGTCACCGTCCTGCGCGACGGCAGCGTGGTCGCGCACGAGTCGATGGACCGCACGGACACCGGCTGGATCGTCCGCCAGATGGTCGGCCGCGATCCCGACACCCTGTTCACCCGCAACAGCTCGCCGACCGGCGACGTGCTGCTCGAGGTGCGCAACCTGACCGTGCCGGGCCCGGTGCGGCCGCTCGTCGACGACGTGTCGCTGACCGTCCGCGCCGGCGAGGTGGTCGGCGTCTACGGCCTCATGGGCGCCGGCCGCACGGAGCTGGTCGAGTGCCTGATGGGCATGCGCAAGGCGAGCGCCGGCGAGGTCCGGATCAAATCCAGGGTCGAGCGCGAAGGCACGGTACGCGCGCGCCTGGCGGCCGGCCTGGCCCTCGTGCCCGAGGACCGCCAGCGCGACGGCCTCGTCCAGACCATGTCGGTCCGCGACAACATCCTGCTCGCCACCATCGGTCGCCTGACCCGCGCGGGACTGCTGCGCGGCGGCGTCGAGCAGCGCACGGCGAAGTCCAAGGTGGACGAGCTGGCGATCCGGATGCCCGGCCTGGCGGCCACCGTCACCGCGCTCTCCGGCGGCAACCAGCAGAAGGTCGTGCTCGCCCGGGCCCTGCTGACCGAGCCGGACGTGCTGCTCCTCGACGAGCCGACCCGCGGCATCGACGTCGGCGCGAAGGGCCAGATCGCCACGCTGATGGCCGCGCTGGCCGCCGAGGGCTTCGGGGTGCTGTTCATCTCGTCCGAGCTCGCCGAGGTCGTGGCCATGGCGGACCGGGTGCTGGTGATGGCCCGCGGCCGCGTCACCGCGGAGTTCACCGCCGCGAACGTCACCGAGGAGGCGCTGGTCGCGGCCTCCGCGTCCGACAGTGTCCTGGAGGCCAGCTGATGACCGAGACGATCGCCCCCGCGCCGGCGCCGACCAGGCCGGAGCCCGCGGGCCCGCGCAACCCGGCGCTCGCCCGGGCGGCGCTGCTCCTCCTCCAGGGCCGTACCCTCGTCGTGCTCGTGCTGCTGGTCGCGTTCTTCAGCGCGATCTCGTCGGAGTACCTGACGCAGAGCAACCTGATCCTGATGACCAAGCACGTGGCCATCAACGCGATCCTGGCGATCGGGGTCACGTTCGTGATCCTGACCGGCGGCATCGACCTGTCAGTCGGCTCGATCGCCGGCCTGGCCAGCATGATCGCGGGCGGGCTGCTGTTCACCGGGCTCGCGCTGCCCGGCGGCACGCTGTTCTTCTCCGTCGCCGTGGTGATCCTCGTCGGCATCCTGGTCGGCGCGCTGGTCGGTGCGGTCAACGGCCTGCTGATCACGAGGTTCAGGGTGGCGCCGTTCATCGCCACGCTCGGTATGCTCTACGTCGCCCGTGGCGTCGGGCAGCTGCGCAGCGACGGCGGCACGTTCCCCGACCTGTCCGGCACGCCCGAGCGCGGCAACCAGGGCTTCCACGTCATCGGCGTCGACAGCTGGCTCGGCATTCCGGTGGCCGTCTGGATCATGGTGGTGGTCGCGGCGGCGGCGGTCGTCGTCACCACGAAGACTCCGTTCGGCCGGCGGGTCTACTCGGTCGGCGGCAACGAGCGGGCGGCCGTGCTCTCCGGCATCCGGGTCAACCGCATCAAGATCGCCGTGTACGTCATCTCCGGGTGCTGTGCCGCGCTGGCCGGCCTGCTGCTCACCTCGGAACTGGGCGCGGCGTACCCCGACACCGCGACCACCTACGAGCTGAACGCGATCGCCGCGGCCGTGCTGGGCGGCACCGCGCTCAGCGGCGGCCGCGGCACGATCATCGGCACCGTGATGGGCGCCTTCGTCATCGGCTTCCTCAGCGACGGGCTCGTCCTCGTCGGCGTCTCCACCTTCTGGCAGTCGGTGGTCAAGGGCGCCGTGATCATCTTCGCCGTCATCACCGAGCAGGCGCAGCAGCGGCTGCAGTCGTCCCTCGCCAGACGCACCGCCTGAACCCCGCACCCCCGTACCCCCGTTCCGCCGTCCCTCGCGAAAGGACAAACCATGAGAAAACTCTCGGGCATCCGCCGCGTCCTGTTGCCCATCGGCGCGGCCGCCGTGCTCGCCCTCGCCGCCTGCGGCTCCGGCGACGACGGCGGGTCCGGCACCGGCAGCGCGTCACCGTCCGCCGGCGGCGGCGGGTCGAAGCTGATGGTGATCATCACGCCGTCGCCGGACAACGTGTTCTTCAAGGCCGAGCAGGACGCGGCGGCCGCGCAGGCCAAGCAGCTCGGGTACGAGACGCTGGTGCTCAGCCACGACGACGACCCGACCAAGCAGAGCCAGGAGATCGACACCGCGATCTCCCGCAAGGCCGCGGCGATCATCCTCGACAACGCCGGCGCCGACGCGTCGGTGGCGGCGATCCAGCGGGCCAAGGACGCCGGCGTGCCGACGTTCCTGATCGACCGCGAGATCAACAAGACCGGGGTCGCGGTCGCCCAGATCGTCTCCAACAACGCACAGGGCGCCGGCCTCGGCGGGCAGGAGTTCGCGAAGCTGATGGGCGGCAAGGGCGAGTACGCCGAGCTGACCGGCAAGCCGACCGACACCAACGCGGGCGTCCGGTCGCAGGGTTACCACGGCGTGCTCGACCAGTACGCGGACATGAAGATGGTCGCGCAGCAGAGCGCCAACTGGGACCAGGCCGAGGCGCTGACCAAGACCCAGACGATCCTGCAGGCCCACCCGAACATCAAGGGCATCATCGCCGGCAACGACACGATGGCCCTGGGCGCCTTCGCGGCCGTACAGGCGGCGGGCAAGAAGATCATCGTCGTCGGGTTCGACGGCAGCCCCGACGTGGTCAGCTCGATCCTCAAGGACGGCATCAAGGCCACGGTGCTCCAGCCGGCCAGCAAGATCGCGGAGATGGCCGTCGACCAGGCCGATGCGTACGTCAAGACCGGCAAGACCGACCAGCCCGAGAAGCAGTCGGTCGACTGCGTGCTGGTCAACCCCGACAACGCCAAGTCCGTGACCAACTTCGCCGTCGCAGGCGCCTGAGGCCTGGGGCGGCCCGCCAACCGGCCGCGCGTCAGGCACCGCCGGGCGGGCCAGCGGTGGCCCGCCCGACAGGGCCGCGACGTCGGCCGCGTGACGAGGCCGCGCGGCGGGTCGCCCGACGTGGCCCGCCGGACAACGCAATCACCACCCGAAAGGGCACCCATGCTGGTGGCCGACCCCCGCGCCGCCGCCCCCTGGCGCCGCGTCCGTCAAGAGCTCCGCGTATCCGATGCCGAGCGTGG
>NZ_JBFAIU010000419.1:0-5705 GCF_040654855.1 Asanoa sp. NPDC050611 | reverse complement strand
GGCGTTTCCCCGCTACCACGTCTCGCCGCACACCCGATCGCTGGCCGCGGCCATGCTCGCGACCGACAACCTGGGCCCGTGCTCCGCCGCGTTGTGATCGACAACGATGATGACCTTCGTCCGCCGGCATCGCCATCGGCACGGTCTTCTTCCGCCGGCGGGCGCGGAACTAGGTCAGGCTCCGGTCGTGTGAGCCACGCAGGACGGCGGCGGCCAGTTCCGGCAGGCGGTCCGGCTCGACCAGCCCGGCCAGCCGCGCCGGGCTGCTCGGCAGGCGGACCGCCTTCGCCGCCGCGGTGACCCGTTGGTCCAGGTACGGGCGGACGTCCGGCCAGACCGCCTGGGCCTCGCGCAGGTAGATGTCGGCGCCGGTCGGGCCGATGCCCGGGAACTCGGTCAGCGACGTGCGCAGGGCCGCCCGGTCGCCGGCCGCCGCCGTGTGCATGCGCCGCAGGTCGCCGCCCCAGCGGTCCAGGGTGAGCTGGGCACCGTCGGACAGTTGGCGGATCGCCGGTCCCGCGTAGCGGACGTAGTGCGCGGCGGCCAGCGTGTGCCAGAGCGTGTGCTCGTCCGCGGCCAGCATGGCCCGCGGTGTGGTGAGCCCGGCCCGGAACAGCTCGCGGGCGCCGGCCACCGCCACGTCCGCGGAGATCCGGGTGCTGAGCAGCTTGACCAGCACCAGCAGCTGGTAGAGCGGCTGCGGCCGGTCGGCGAGGCGGATGCCCGCCTGGTGCGCGTAGGTCTCGCCGTACCGGTCGAGCAGCCGGTCCACCCGGTCGTTTTGGGTCATGCGCCCCGCATTTCCCGGGCGAGCCCGTCTAACCGGGAATTTTGTTCCGGCGGGCGATGAGTTCGGGCCGGCGGCGCGGTACATATCTCGACCGCTTTTCGAGGAGGAGGATCGAGATGATGGATCTGCTTGACCGGGTGTACGCCGCGTGGGGCGACGCGGACGCGTTCGCGGCGCTGTACCGCGCCGACGCCACCGTCGTCATGCCGGGCGTGTTCCGGCAGGGTCGCGACGCCGTGCGGGAGTCGATGGCCGCGGCCTGGGCCGGGCCGTTGCAGGGCTCGCGCCCGGTCGACGAGCCCGTGGACGTGCGCGAGTTCGGTGACACGACGGTGGTGGTGAGCCGGGCGGGGATCCTGCTGCCGGGCGAGACGTCGCTGGCCCCGTCCGCGCGGCGGCTGGCGACCTGGGTGCTGCACCGTGGCGAGGTGGCCGCGTACACGAACACACCGGGGGTCGCGTGACCGAGGTCGCCGAGGACTACCGGTCCGAGCTTCTGGTGCACTGCTACCGGATGCTCGGATCGGTCGACGACGCCGAGGACGTGGTGCAGGAGACGATGCTGCGCGCGTGGCGGGCCGAGTACGACCCGGAGCGGGCGTCACCGCGTACGTGGCTCTACCGGATCGCGACGAACGCCTGCCTGACGGCGCTGAAGGGCCGCGCGCGGCGCCCGCTGCCGTCGGGCCTCGGCGCGCCCAGCGACGACCCCGACGCGCCCCTGACGCCGGCGTTCGACGTCCCGTGGCTGCAGCCGTTCCCGGACGCCCTGCTGCCGGAGGACGCGGCCGTGCGGCGGGGCAGCCTGCGCCTGGCGCTGGTCGCAGCACTGCAGGTGCTGCCACCGAAACAGCGGGCGGTGCTGATCCTGCGCGAGGTCCTGGAGTTCTCGGCGGCCGAGGTGGCCGAGCTGCTGGAGACGTCCGTGCCGGCGGTCAACAGCGCGCTGCAGCGCTCCCGGGCGGCGCTGTCGTCGATGGGCGAGGGCGCGGTGGCCGAGCCGTCCGACGCGACGGTCCGCGCGACCGTCGACCGCTACGTCCGCGCCTTCGAGGTCGCCGACGTGGACGGGCTGGTCCGCCTGCTCACCGCGGACGCGGTGATGGAGATGCCGCCGGTCCCGCTCTGGTACCGCGGCCGCGCGGACTACGCGGCGTTCATGCGTCGCGTGTACGCGCTGAACGGTGAGGTCTGGCGGGTGGTCCGCCTGGCCGCGAACACGCAACCGGCGTTCGCGGCCTACGTCCGGACGGATGCCGGCTTCACCCTGCACACGCTGCAGATCCTGACGGTCTCGGCCGACGGCCAGGTCGCCCGCAACGTGGTGTTCCGCGACCCGGCCGTCTTCGCCGACTTCGCCCTTCCGGCGGCGCTCTCCTGACGCCCGGGTCAGGTGGTTCCCGGTGCCGGATCGACGCCGCGGTGTGCGCGGGCGCCGGCCGGCTGGTCGGCCGCGGTCCGGCCGCCGGGCTCCGAGTCGCCGGCCGTCGGACCGCCCTCGTCCGGCGGTGGCGCGCCGGTCGGCAAGGGCGCGTGTGCCTTGATCAGCAAGAAGATGATCAGTGCGCCCACCGCGAAGATGCCCGCCGAGACCAGGAACGCGACCTTGTAGCCCGCCACCGGTGCCTCCACCGCCGCGGCCGGGCCGACGTGCGTCGCCGCGTAGCTGCTCGTCACGCTCACCGCGATCGTGCTCAGCAGCGCCGTGCCGACCGAGCCGCCGACCTGCTGCCCGACGTTGACCAGCGCGGACGCCACGCCCGCGTCGTCGCGGTCGACGCGTTCCGTGGCCGTGTTGATCGCCGGCGCGAAGATCAGGCCGAAGCCGAACCCGAGCACCGGCAGCGCCGGGAAGATATGCACCCAGTAGTTCGACGTCGAGTCGATGAAGTACAGGTAGACCATCCCGACCGCGGACAGCGCCATCCCGGCCGTGATCAGGATGCGCGAGCCCAGGATCGGTTGCAGCCGCACGTTGGCCAGCGTCGACCCGATCAGCACGAACAAGATCATCGGCAGGAAGGCGACGCCGGTCAGCACCGGGCTGTAGCCCTTGGTCAGCTGCAGGTAGAACGTGAGGAACAGGAACACCCCGAAGATCGCGATGGCCGCGAGCGCGACGGAGAGGTACGCGCCGCCGCGGCTGCGGTCCAGCACGATGCGCAGGGGCAGCAGCGGTGCCCGCGACCGGCGCTCGACCTGGACGAACGCGAGCAGCAGGACCGCCGCGACGATCAGGCTGACGATCGTCAGGATGTCGCTCCAGCCGTCGGACGCCGCCCGCGCGAAGCCGTACACCAGCAGGAAGAGTCCGAGGACCGCGCAGACCGTGCCCGTCCAGTCGATCCGCGGCTTGGTGGCGGGCCGCTGGTTGCGCAGGTAGTACTGCCCGCCGATCCAGGCGACACCGGCGAACAGCAGGTTCACGAAGAAGCACCACCGCCACGACGCGTACTCGGTCAGCACGCCGCCGAGCAGCAGGCCCACCGCGCCGCCGCCGCCGGCGACCGCGCCGTACACGCCGAATGCCCGCCCCCGTTCAGCGGGTGACTGGAACGAGTTCGCGATCGTCGACAGCGCCGCCGGGGCGAGCAGCGCGCCGAACGCGCCCTGGAAGGCCCGGGCGACCACCAGCACCCCGAACGTGGTCGAGGCGCCGCCGGCCGCGGACGCCGCCGCGAAGCCGATCAGGCCGATGATGAACATGCGTTTTCGCCCGAACAGGTCGCCGAGCCGGCCGCCGAGCAGCAGCAACGACCCGAACGCGAGGGCGTACGCGGTCACCACCCACTGGCGGTCGCTGTCGGCGAAGTGCAGCGCGTCCTGCGCCGCCGGCAGGGCGATATTGACGATCGTGGCGTCCAGAACGACCATGAGCTGAGCGATCGAGACGATCACCAGGATGGTCCAGCGATGCTTGTGCTCGAACTCGCGGTCGGCGTCGTATCGCTGCGCCGTAGCGGATTGTGTCGTCATATGTCTTCCTCGGCCGAAATGACCGGAAAAATCACTCTAACGCGTGGCTCGATCTCCACGTTATGACGCGATGCGGTCACCACCAGCGACAACGGCTACTTGATCGCGTGTCCTCGGTCTCACGCTCGGGAGGCGTTTACGGCTCCAGCCGGTCGGGCATTGCCGACCGCAAATCCCCGAGGAGAGGCGATGGGCGTCATGGGCAAGTTGGCGTACAAGCCGGTCGGCGTGCTGCTCGGTGTCGCGGCGGGCGTGCCGGTGCGGTGTTCAAACAGGTCTGGAAGCGGATCTCCGGTGACGACGACGCACCGAACGCCACCGACGAGGAGCGCGGCTGGGGCGAGGTGCTGCTCGCCGCCACCATCCAGGGTGCGATCTTCGCGCTGGTCAAGGCCGCCGTCGACCGGGGCGGCGCGGCGGGCGTCAAGCGGCTGACGGGGCGCTGGCCGACGTAACGGTTCTGTGCCGCAGTGCCGAAGCTCAGGGTCGGGGTCGCCGCCAGTCCGTACGATGGTGTCCGCTATGTCGACGCTCGCGCCCGGCCTTCGCCTGCACGACCGGTTCCTGCTGGTCGGGCGGATCGGTGTCGGCGGGATGGCCGAGGTCTGGCGGGCCGACGACACCGTGCTCGGCCGCCCCGTCGCGGTCAAGGTGCTCAACCCGTCGGTCGGCAGCCACACCACGATCCGCCTCGCCACGCACCGCGAGGCACGCGCCGCCGCCGGGCTGACCCACCCCAACATCACGCGGGTGTACGACTACGGCGAGGCGGCCCTGCCCGGTGGCGGCCTCGCGCCGTACCTGGTGATGGAGCTGGTCGAGGGCGGCGACCTGGCCGAGCGCCTGGCCGCCGGCCCGCTGCCCTGGCCCGCGGCCGCGGCGATCGCCGCCCAGGTGGCCGCCGGCCTGGCCGCCGCACACGCGGCCGGCGTGGTGCACTGCGACATCAAGCCGGGCAACGTGATGCTCACCCCGGGCGGGGTGAAGATCCTCGACTTCGGCATCGCCGGCCTGGCCGGGACGCCGGACGGCGACCTGCGCTACGGGACGGTCGGCTACTGCGCGCCCGAGCGGCTGGCCGGCGCCGACCCGACACCGGCGGGCGACGTCTACGCGGTCGGTGTCCTGCTCGCCGAGGCCCTGGTCGGCCGGCGCCCCGAGTCGGCACACGGCGTCGCGCGGTTCCCGATGCTGCCCGGCGTGCCGCCGGCGCTCACCCGGCTCGGCGCGGCCTGCCTCGCGGCCGACCCCGCGGCCCGGCCGACGGCCGCCGAGGTGTCCGACGCTCTGGGTGACCTGGCCACTTCGGCACCGGCCCAGGCGCTCGCTGCCCGGCCCGTGTCACCCGGCCGTGCGGTGGTGCCCGCGCCGACCAGCCTGCTCCGGTCCCGGCCCGACCCGGAGCCGGAGCCCGTCGGCGGCGGCGTCCGCAACCCGATGCGGGCAGTGGCCATCGGCGGCGTCGCCGCCGCGCTCGTCGTGATCGCGATCGTGCTCGCCATCGTGGCCAACCCGGGCGGCGACGGCACCCCCGGCGGCACGGTGGCCCAGGCGGGCGCCAGCCCACCGGCCGGCGAGGCCGCGGCGGAGAAGACCACGGAGCCGCCGACACCGGAGCCGACCGACGAGGCGAGCGCGCTCGCTGCCTTCGAGTCGCTGCTGGCCCAGGCGGTCGACGACGGCAAGATCGACGAGAAGGCGGCCGAGCGGATCACGAACCGCCTGGACGACCTCCGCGACGCGGTGGCCGAGGGTGACGACATCGAGCGCGAGGCCCGCGACCTGCGCGGCGAGCTGCTCCGCGACCGCAACAAGGAGCACGTCGACGAAGAGGTCCGCCTCCAGCTCGCGCGCCTGCTGATCCCGTTCAACGCGAACGGCGGCGACCGCGACGGCGGTCCTGGGCGCGGCTAGTCCCGGCCCGGCCGGCGCGGATCAC
>NZ_JBFAIU010000418.1:0-5736 GCF_040654855.1 Asanoa sp. NPDC050611 | reverse complement strand
GCCACCTCGGCGGCGCCGCGCTCACCTCGTCGGGCTGGCGCCTGATGGTGGTCGGGGTCACCAGCCTCGTCGTCGTCATCGTCACGATCGAGGTGGAGGGCGGGCCGGACGCGCTCGACACGTTCGCCCGCGGGCTGCGCACCGAACCCCCGCCGCTGGCCGTGGTCGAGACGGTGACCGAGTCCACGATGGACCCGGTCGGCGGCACCGGCTTCACCATCGAGGAGTCCGGCCCCGCCGGCCGGTCGCGCACCCTGGCGTCACCCGACGTGGCCACCTGCGCCGACTGCCGGGCGGAGCTGCGCGACCCGGCCGACCGGCGATACCGGCACCCGTTCATCACCTGCGTCAACTGCGGCCCCCGGCTGACCATCATCACCGCGCTGCCGTACGACCGGGACACGACGACGATGGCCGGCTTCCCCATGTGCGACGCCTGCCGCCGGGAGTACGAGGACCCCGCCGACCGCCGCTTCCACGCCCAGCCGATCGCCTGCCCCGACTGCGGCCCCCGGCTCGAGCTGGTCACCGGCGACCCGGGCCGGCACGCGTGGCCGCCCGTGCACGACGAGACGGCGCTGCGCACCGCCCGGGAGCTGCTGGCCCAGGGCAGGATCGTCGCGGTCAAGGGCCTCGGCGGCTACCACCTGGCCTGCGACGCCCGGGACCCGTACGCCGTCGCCGAGCTGCGCCGCCGCAAGCGCCGCGGCGGCAAGCCGTTCGCGGTCATGGTCGCCGACCTCGCCACCGCCCGCCGGGTCGCCCGGCTCTCCGCCGACGAGGAGGCGCTGCTCGCCGGCCCGCAACGGCCGATCGTGCTCGCCCCCAAACGCGAGGCGCTGGCCGACGGTGTCGCGCCCGGCAACCCGGACCTCGGCGTCATGCTGCCCTACACGCCGCTGCACGAGCTGCTGTTCGGCCTCGACGGCGACCCGCCGCTGACCGACGCGCTGGTGCTCACCTCCGGCAACGTGGCCGGGGAGCCGATCGTCACCGACGACGCGGACGCCCTGCGCCGGCTGGTCGGCCTCGCCGACGCCTGGCTGCGCCACGACCGGCCCATCCACGTGCCCTGCGACGACTCCGTCACCCGCACCGTCGGCGGTGCGGCGCTGCCGGTCCGGCGCTCGCGCGGGTACGCCCCGCTGCCGGTCGCGCTGCCGTTCGACGTGCCGCCGACGCTGGCCGCGGGCGCCGACCTGAAGAACACCTGCGCCGTCGGCGAGGGCCGCTACGCCTGGCTCAGCCCGCACGTCGGCGACATGGACGACCTGCGCACCCTGGCCGCGCTGACCTCGGTCGCGAACCAGCTCGAGGACCTCACCGGCGTACGCCCGACGCGGCTCGCGGCCGACGCGCACCCTGGCTACCGCAGCACCCGGTGGGCGCTCGACCGCGCTGCCGACCGCCCGGTGCACCGCGTCCAGCACCACCACGCCCACATCGCCGCGGTCATGGGCGAGCACGGTGTGGGCGTCGAGGAGCAGGTGATCGGCGTCGCCTTCGACGGCACCGGCTACGGCACCGACGGCGCGGTCTGGGGCGGCGAGGTGCTGGTCTGCGGCTACAAGGGCGCCGAACGCTTCGCCCACCTCGGCTACGTACCGCTGGCCGGGGGAGACGCGAGCGTGCTCCGGCCGTACCGGATGGCGCTCGCGCACCTGCGCAACGCCGGCATCGGCTGGAGCGACGACCTCCCGGCGGTGGCCGCCTGCCCGCAGGCCGAGCGGGACGTGCTGGCCCACCAGCTGGACACCGCGTTCGGCAGCGTCCCGACGTCGAGCATGGGCCGGCTGTTCGACGCCGTGGCCTCGCTCGTCGGCGCCAGGCACGAGGTCGACTACGAGGCCGAGGCCGCCATCGTGCTGGAGGGGCTCGCCCGGGCGCACGGGCCGGCCGGTCGGACGTACCCGACGGCCGTGCACGGCAAGGACGGGCCGCTCGTCGCCGACCCGGGCGAGCTGGTCCGGGCCGTGGTCGCGGACCTGCGGACCGGCGTGCCGGCCCCGGAGGTCGCCGCGGTCTTCCACGCCACCGTCGCGACGCTCGTCGCGGACCTGGCCGGCCGCGCCCGCGACCGGACCGGCCTGCGGACCGTTGCGCTTGGTGGCGGGGTGTTCCAGAACGCGGTCCTGCTCGACGCGGCCGACCGGCTGCTGTCCGACCAGGGCTTCACCGTGCTGCGCCCGCGCCTGCTGCCGCCCAACGACGGTGGCATCGCGCTGGGTCAGTTGTTGATCGCCGCAGCGTCCTAAGGGGGACCACCACCGTGTGTCTGGCAGTACCCGGACAGGTCATGAGCATCGCCGAACGCGACGGCACGTTGATGGCCGACGTCGACTTCGGCGGCGTACGCAAGGACGTGTGCCTGCAGTACGTCCCGGACGCGGCCGTCGGCGAGTACGTCGTCGTGCACGTCGGCTTCGCCATCCAGCGGCTCGACGAGGACTCCGCGAAGCAGACCCTCGCCAACTTCGAACAGCTGGGCATTCTCGAGGAGGAGTTCGGGGCGAAATGAAGTATCTCGACGAGTTCAGCGACCCGGTGCTGGCGCGCCGGCTGCTCGACCAGATCCACGCGGCCACCACGAAGCCCTGGGCGATGATGGAGGTCTGCGGCGGGCAGACCCACTCGATCATCCGCCACGGCATCGACCAGCTCCTGCCCGAGGGCATCGAGCTGATCCACGGGCCGGGCTGCCCGGTCTGCGTGACGCCGCTGGAGACCATCGACAAGGCCCTGGCCATCGCCGCACAGCCCGGTGTCATCTTCTGCTCGTTCGGCGACATGCTGCGCGTGCCGGGCAGCGGGCGCGACCTGTTCACCGTCAAGAGCGCGGGTGCGGACGTGCGGGTGGTCTACTCGCCGCTGGACGCGCTGGAGCTGGCGAGGCAGCACCCCGACCGCGAGGTGGTGTTCTTCGGGATCGGCTTCGAGACCACGGCGCCGGCCAACGCCATGACCGTGCACCAGGCCCGGCGGCTGGGGATCCGCAACTTCTCGTTGCTGGTCTCGCACGTGCTCGTGCCGCCGGCGATCGCGGCCATCATGGAGTCGCCGAGCTGTCGCGTCCAGGCGTTCCTGGCGGCGGGGCACGTGTGCAGCGTGATGGGCACCGCGCAGTACCCCGCGCTGGCGGCGAAGTACCGGGTGCCCATCGTGGTCACCGGGTTCGAGCCGCTGGACATCCTGGAGGGGATCCGGCAGACCGTCGTGCAGCTGGAGGCGGGGCGGCACGAGGTGACCAACGCGTACCCGCGGGTGGTGCCGGCCGAGGGCAACGTGCCCGCGCGGGCGATGCTCGAGGACGTCTTCGAGGTGGCCGACCGCACCTGGCGGGGCATCGGCACGATCCCGGCGAGCGGGTGGCGACTCTCGGCCCGCTATCGGGAGTTCGACGCGGAGGAGCGGTTCGCGGTCGGCGAGATCCGCACCGACGAGTCGCCGCTGTGCCGGGCGGGCGAGGTGCTGCAGGGGCACATCAAGCCGCACGAGTGCGCGGCGTTCGGCAAGGAGTGCACCCCGCGCAACCCGCTCGGCGCCACGATGGTGTCCGCCGAGGGTGCGTGCGCGGCCTACTACGCGTACCGCCGGCTCGATCTCGTGGAGGTCGGCACGTGACCACTGTGGACTTCTCGGCGTGGTCGTGCCCGGTGCCGCTGCGGGACACGCCGGCGGTGGTGATGGGGCACGGCGGCGGCGGCGCGATGTCGGCCGAGCTGGTCGAGCAGCTGTTCCTGCCGGCGTTCGGCGCGGCGGGTGCGGCGGAGCTGGGCGACTCGGCCGTGGTCGAGGCCGGCGGTGCGCGGCTGGCCTTCTCGACCGACTCGTACGTGGTCAAGCCGATGTTCTTCCCCGGCGGCTCCATCGGCGACCTCGCGGTCAACGGCACCGTCAACGACCTGGCCATGTCGGGCGCGACGCCGCTGTTCCTGTCGACCGCGTTCATCCTCCAGGAGGGCACCGACCTCGCCGTGGTGGGCCGGATCGCGCAGGCGATGGGCCTCGCCGCCGCGGCGGCCGGCGTCCGGCTGGTCACCGGCGACACCAAGGTGGTCGACAGCGCCAGCGGCGACGGCGTGTTCGTCAACACCGCCGGTATCGGCCTGCTCGCGCCCGACGTCGAGATCGGCCCACGGCGCGCCCGGCCCGGCGACGTGGTGCTGGTCAGCGGCGACATCGGCGCGCACGGGATCGCCGTGCTGAGCTGCCGGGAGGGGCTGACGTTCGGCACCTCCGTGCTCAGCGACACCGCGCCGCTGGCCGGCCTGGTCGCGGCGATGCTGCGCACCGGCGGCGACGTGCGGGCGCTGCGCGACCCGACCCGCGGCGGCGTGGCGGCCTCGCTCAACGAGATCGCCCGGGCGTCGAAGGTCGGTGTCTCGCTCGTGGAGCGGGACCTGCCGGTGCCCGTCGCGGTTCGCGACGCGTGCAGCCTGCTCGGGCTCGACCCGCTCCAGGTGGCCAACGAGGGCAAGCTGGTGGCCGTCGTCGCCGCGGAGTCCGCCGACGAGGTGCTCGCGGCGATGCGCTCGCACCCGCTCGGGGCCGGCGCGACGGTGATCGGCGAGTGCGTGGCCGAGCACCCGGGCACGGTCGTGGCCCGCACCGCGCTCGGCGGCAACCGGGTGATCAGCCTGCCGATCGGCGAGCAGCTGCCCCGGATCTGCTGACATGTCGGCCGAGGGCGCGCTGATGTTCGCGCGGTACGCGTACCCGCCGAACGCCCTGGGCTACTGCGGCCCGGCCGGGGCTGAGGCGATGCTGCGCGGTGACGCCACGGCGGACATCGCCCGGCGCGCCCGGCGGTTCGAGGGCGCGTGGTCCTACCTGGAGTTCCTCGCGTCCTCGGCCGGCATACCGGACCCGCTCGACGCGCGGGTGGTGGAGGCCTACTGGGTCGGCGGCGACCTGCTGGCCGGCGTCTCGTCGACGGCGCTGGTCGAGTTCCTGGCGACCCGGTTCGCGGGCCAGTCGGGCGGCACCTGGCAGTCGGCGACCGACCGGGCGCTGCCGCACCACACCTTCCAGGTGTTCGAGGTCTACCCGTGGGCGGGGCTGCTTGCCACCACCGGCCATCCACAGGCGCTGTCGGTGCTCGACCAGTGCCGGATCCGCACAGGCGTGGTGACGGCCGTGTCGGGCGAGACCGCGACCGTCGAGTCGCGCCCGCTGCTCGCGGGGCCGGCGGGCGGGCTGGTGCCGGGCGCACCGCACCGCGAGACCGTGCGCTGGTCGGTGGAGGGCTGGTCGCTGCTGCCGGGGCTGTCCGCGGGCGACCGCGTGGCGCTGCACTGGAACTGGGTCTGCGACACCATCACCGCGGACCAGGCGGCCCGGATCGAGACGTTGGAGGCCCGCTACCACTCGTCGCTGCGGACGCCCTCGGCGTAGGCGGCAGCGAAGCCCGCGTCGCCGAGGGCCGCTCTCGCCGCCGCCTCGGTCCGCCGCAGGTCGGCCGCGTGCGCCGGGGGAGGTGGCAGGCCGGCCGGTCCCCGGGCGGCGGCGGCGCCGAGCAGGCGGGCCGCCTCGGCGAACCGGTTGCCGGCCACCGCCGCGGCGGCCAGCCCGGACAGCGCCAGGGCGACGTCGTGGGGCGTGCCCAGCGCCCGGCCCGCGGCGAGCGCTGCCCGGGTGTGCGTGGCGGCGGCCGCCGGGTCGCCGCGCTGGATCGCCACGTGGCCGAGCTCGACGAGCACGCGACCCACCTGGCCGCGCCCGGCGAGGAACGCGACC
>NZ_JBFAIU010000417.1:0-5774 GCF_040654855.1 Asanoa sp. NPDC050611 | reverse complement strand
GCCGGTGGCTACCCACCGCCCGGTGGGGGCTACCCGCCGCAGGGCGGCGGCTACCCGCCCGGCGCCAGCTACGGCGCACCGGCGGGCTTCGCCAACAGTGAAGAGAAGACGTGGGCCCTGGTCGCCCACCTCGGCGGCGCGCTGCTGGCGCTGATCAGCACCGGCACGCTCAGCTGGATCGCACCGCTGGTCGCCCTGCTGGCCAAGGGCAGCACCTCGCCGGCCGTGCGGGCGCACGCCGTCGCGGCGCTCAACTTCCAGATCACCTGGGCCGTCGTCGCGGTCATCGGCTGGGCCACGGCCTGCCTGGTGATCGGCTTCATCATCTTCCCGATCGCCATGCTGCTGCAGATCATCTTCGGCATCATCGCGGGCGTGAAGGCCAACGAGGGGCAGTTCTACCGCTACCCGCTCAGCGTCAACATCATCAAGTAGATCAACCCAGGAGATCGCGCACGACGGCGTCCGCGAGCAGCCGGCCCCGCAGGGTCAGCACCGCCGCGCCGTCGTGGATCTCCAGCCGGCCGACCGCGCACGCCCGTTCGGCGGCGGCGCGGCCGGCCTGGTCCAGCACGTCCAGCGGCAGCCCGCCGGCCAGCCGCAGCCGGAGCATCACGTCCTCGGTGTGCCGGTCGTCGGCGGTGAGCACCTCCCGGCCGGCACCCGGGGTCAGGCCGTCGGCCAGGCGCTGCGCGTACGCCGCGGGATGTTTGACGTTCCACCAGCGCACCCCGCCGACGTGGCTGTGCGCGCCGGGGCCGACGCCCCACCAGTCGCCGCCGGTCCAGTAGAGCAGGTTGTGCCGGCACCGCCCGGCCGGCGTGGTGGCCCAGTTGGACACCTCGTACCAGTCGAAACCGGCGGCCGTCAGCGCCGCCTCGGCCGCCAGGTAACGGTCGGCGGCCACGTCGTCCGACGGGTGGGGCAGCTCGCCACGGCGGATCCGGGCGGCCAGCCGGGTGCCGTCCTCGACGATCAGGGCGTACGCGCTGACGTGGTCGACACCCGCACCGATCGCCGTCGCGAGCGACGCGGCGAAGTCGTCCGGCGTCTCCCCCGGCGTCCCGTAGATCAGGTCCAGGTTGACGTGGTCGAACCCGGCCTCCCGGGCCTCGGTCGCGGCCTGCGCCGCCCGCCCCGGCGAGTGCCGGCGGTCCAGCACCCGCAGCACGCCCGGCGCCACGGACTGCATGCCGAGCGAGACGCGGGTGTAGCCGGCGGCCCGCAGCTCCCGCAGGCTCGCCGGCGTCACCGACTCCGGGTTGGCCTCGGTGGTCACCTCGGCGCCGGGCGCCAGGCCCCAGGTCTTGTCGATCGCCGCCAGGATCCGGGCGAGCTCGTCGGTGGGCAGCAGGGTCGGCGTGCCACCGCCGACGAAGACCGTGTCGACGGCCGGGGCGGCCCCCAGCGTGCGGGCGGCCAGCTCCAGCTCGGCCAGCACCGTGTCGGCGTAGCCCTCGGTGCGCCAGCCCGGCAGCTCGCCCGGCGCGTACGTGTTGAAGTCGCAGTAGCCGCACCGCGACGAGCAGAACGGCACGTGCACGTAGACACCGAAGCCGCGCGCGCCGACGGCGTGCAGGGCGGAGTCCGGCAGGGTGCCGTCCGACGGCACCGGTTCGCCGTCGGGAAGTGGACCGGGCATTCGTCTAGTGTGCGCCCCATGACTCTCGTACGGGTC
This sequence comes from Asanoa sp. NPDC050611, assembly GCF_040654855.1. Taxonomy (NCBI): domain Bacteria; kingdom Bacillati; phylum Actinomycetota; class Actinomycetes; order Micromonosporales; family Micromonosporaceae; genus Asanoa; species Asanoa sp. NPDC050611. The sequence continues at coordinate 4,096 of NZ_JBFAIU010000417.1, read as the reverse complement.
GACACCGACCGTGGGGTGGCCACCCTCACCCTGGACAGCCCCCACAACCGCAACGCGCTCTCCACGCCGCTGATGACCGAGCTGCTGGACGCCCTGGGCGCGGCCGTCGCCGACCCCGCGGTGCGGGCCGTGGTGCTCTCGCACACCGGCCCGGTGTTCTGCTCCGGAGCCGACCTCAAGGAGACCGCCGCCGCGTACGCGTCCCGCAAGGTCCCGGTCGGCATGCTCGGCGACGTGCTCGCCGCCGTGGTCGAGTGCCCGAAGCCCGTGGTCGCCCGGATCGGCGGCCCCGCCCGGGCCGGCGGGCTCGGCCTGATCGCCGCGGCCGACATCGCCATCTGTGCCGCCGAGGCCACGTTCGCGTTCACCGAGGTCCGGCTCGGGGTGATCCCGGCGGTGATCTCGTCGACCGTGCTGCGCCGGCTCGCGCACCGGGCCGCACAGGAGCTCTACCTGACCGGCGAGCTGTTCGACGGCGTACGCGCGGCCGCGATCGGCCTGGTGACCGCCGCGGTCGGGGTGGAGGAGCTGGACGCGACCGTCCGGTCCTACTGCGCGGCGCTGGTGCGCGGGGCGCCCGGCGCGCTGGCCGGCGCCAAGGAGCTGCTCGCCCGCGCCCCGCTGGCCTCGGTCCGGGAGGACGCCGCCGAGCTGGGTGCCCGCTCGGTCGGCTACTTCCTGTCGGAGGAGGGCCGCGAGGGGGTGGCCGCCTTCCGGGACAAGCGCGACCCCGCCTGGATCCCGAGTTAGGGCCACAACCGTCGGTTACGTTTCCCGCTTTCGCACCGCCGTCGTAACCTGTGCCACAACTACAGCGGAGGTGTCGGTGCGAGGTCGGGGCGTGGTTGTCGGAATCGTCGCGATCTTCCTGATCGCGGCGTTCGCCGTCTGGCTGAGTTCGCAGGACTTCAAGGCGCCCAACATCACGCTGCCCGCGCCCAGCCGGGACTGCACCGTGCGGGCCGGTGACGACAGCCCGCCGGTCACCCTCGACGCGGCCCAGATGGCCAACGCCGCCACGATCACGGCGATCGGCGTACGCCGGAAGATGCCGGAACGCGGCGTCGTCGTGGCGCTGGCGACGGCGTTGCAGGAGTCGAAGCTGGAGAACCTGCCCGGCGGCGACCGGGACTCGCTGGGGCTGTTCCAGCAGCGGCCGAGCCAGGGTTGGGGCACGCCGGAGCAGATCCGGGACCCGCGCTACTCGGCGGGCCGGTTCTACGCCGGGCTCAAGAAGGTCCGCGGCTGGCAGGACATGCGGGTCACCGACGCGGCCCAGGCGGTGCAGCGGTCGGCGTTCCCGGAGGCGTACCAGAAGTGGGCCGACGAGGCCTCGGTGCTCGCGGCGGCGCTGCTCGGGCGGGCGACGGGCGCGGTCGCCTGCACGGTGCCCGGCGAGCCGCTGATGCGTGGCGCGCTGGCCGCGACGTCGCTGACGAAGATCCTCAACCTCGACTGGGGCACGGTCGAGACGGTGCCGGCGGCCGCGGGCTTCGCGGTGGCGGCGGGCGACAAGACGGCGGGCTGGCGGTACGCGCACTGGCTCGTCTCGCACGCCACCGACCACGGCGTGAAGACCGTGCGGTTCGCCGGCATGGAGTGGTCGGCCGACGGCGGCCGCTGGTCGACCGTCGACGGTGCCGGCGCCGACCTGGTGCGCGCCGAGGTCTTCGCCGACGCCTGACGCGCGGGCATGGGCCGGCGCGCCCGCGGGTAGCTCTTGGAGCCATGTCACGGCGCTCCCCCTTGCTTCCCCTGCTGTCGAGCGTGCTGTTGCTCGGCATCGCGGACTCGATGATCGGGCCGTACCTCGTGCTGTTCGGTGCGGACGAGGCGCACCTGTCGCCGCTGCAGGTCGGGATCTTCCTGTCGCTGGTCGCGGTGAGCGGGTTGGTGGCGAGCACCTGGCTCGGTCGCCGCTACGACCGGTCCCCCAGCCGCTGGCCGACCTTCGTCGCCGTCGCCGCGCCCGCCGCGGGCTACCTGGCGCTGACCACCACCACGGCCTACCCCCTCCTGCTGCTCGTCGGGGTCGGCCTGCTGGGCGCCGGCATGGCCGCGTTCCCCCAGGTGTTCACGCTGGCCCGCACGCACCTCGACCGCCGGGGCGAGGCGGCGGTACGACGCGGGACGCCCGCGCTGCGCTCGGTGTGGTCGCTGGCGTGGGCCATCGGCCCGATCGTCGGGGCGGCCGTGCTGTCCGCCGGCGCGTACGACCGGCTGATGCTCCTCACCGCATGCGCGTTCGCCCTGGTGGCGGTGCCGGTGGTGCTGCTCGGCCGCACGCCGGGCCGGTCGCGCGAGGCCGTGCCGCCGCCGGAGCAGGGCCGGCTCCCCCGCCCGATGCTGTTCGCGGCGGCCAGCTTCACGCTGTTCCACACCGCCATGCTGGCCGGCTCGGTCGTCCTGCCGCTCTACGTCACCCGGACCCTGCAGCAGCCGGAGACCGGCGTGGGCGTGCTGTTCAGCGTGTGCGCGCTCGTCGAGGTCCCCGCGGCGCTGGCCACGATGATGCTCCCGGCGCGCAGCCCGACCAGGACGTTCATCCTGCTCGGCATGCTGCTGTTCGCCGTCTACTTCGTGCTCGTGTCGGCCAGCACGACGATGCCCATGCTGATCGCCACGCAGGTGGTGCGCGGCGTCGCGATCGCCGTGGTCGGGGCGCTCGGCATCACCTACGTCCAGGACCTCGCGCCGGGCGCCACGGGACGGGCGACGGCCCTCTACGCCAACACGCTCACCATCGGCTCGCTGGTCTCCGGCGTGCTCGCCGGTGCGACCGCGCAGGCCCTCGGCTACCGACCCGCGCTGCTGGTGTGCGCCTTCGTCGCGGCGCTCGGTTTCGTGCTGCTGGCCGTCGCGCGGCACGGCGCCGCTCGCGTACCCCGGATAGGTCTTTCCTGGCGGGACGCGCCGTACTGAGTTTTATCTCACTTTCTGTATGATCTTGCGCCCCGTTTGATGGCTTTTACGGCGGTCCGACATCGCTTGCCGTAGTGATGCCCCTCCATATCGTGCCGATCGGCCGAACGCCGTCGATCTTCGGCCGAACAGACTCTTTGCGGCACAACATTCGCCTCTAGCATCGCCGGGGTGCGCGAAATCCCTTCGGGTTCGCGTCCGTAACCGGGGCCTTCACGGCCCGTACCGACGGTCGAAGTGACGGCCCCAGCGACGTCACGGGGAGGAATTGCACGTGTTCGACTACGAAGGCCGTACGGGCTACGAGCCGATCAGCGAGGTCGAGCGGAAGGAGTTCCACGAGCAGGGCTTCATGCTCCTGCGCAACGTCCTCACCGAAGACCACCGGGCCGCCCTCGAAGAGGCCGTCGACCGGGTGTACGCCGAGGAGAAGGCGGCCGGTCGGACCACCAAGGACGGCACGCTGCACCTGCTCGGGTTCCTGGACCGCGACGAGCTCTTCGGCGAGCTGCTGACCCACCCCATCGCGTTCCCGTACATGTGGGGCCTCGCGGGCTGGAACATCTACACGCACCACAACCACCTGGACGTCACCCCGCCGGCCGCCGAGCCGGAGAAGCCGTACTGGGGCTGGCACCAGGACGGGTACCGCCAGAACTCCGACCCGGAGACGATGGACCCGAACCTGCCCCGGCCGATGTTCTCGCTGAAGGTGGCGTACGTCCTGTCGGACCTCTCGGAGACCGGCCGCGGCGCGACCAAGGTCATCCCGGGCAGCCACCTGTGGAACTCGCTGCCCCGCCCGGCGGACCTGACGGTGCACAACCCGGACCCGGAGGGCACCGTCGAGATCACGGCGAACCCCGGTGACGCGTTCATCTTCGACCGCCGCCAGTGGCACTCGCGCTCGACGAACCTGTCGAACATCACGCGCAAGATGCTGTTCGTCGGTTACACGTACCGCTGGATCCGCCCGCTCGACGAACTGCACGTCGACAAGGACTCGCCGTGGTACCAGAACCGCACCCCGGTGCAGCGCCAGCTGATCGGTGAGGGCACCCACACGGCCAACTACTGGGGCGGGAACGGCGAGGAGGTCCACTCAGAACTTCACTGCGCCGCTGGCCACCAGGTCGACAACCCACGCGACGTCCTCGCCCGCCCGGGTCCTGGC
>NZ_JBFAIU010000416.1:0-5810 GCF_040654855.1 Asanoa sp. NPDC050611 | reverse complement strand
TGACCTGACCGCCGACGCCCCGCCGCCGCCAGCCCCTGACGGCAGTGGCGGCGGCGGGTCGCTCCAACCGGCTCAGCCGAACTGGGCCGTGATCCGGGTGAACTCCCAGTCGGGCTGGGCGATGCTCGAGCAGTCCGAGCTGAGCGGACCGCCCGCGCAGCCGCGGTCGCGGTTGACCGACCAGAACGCCAGGCGGGCCAGGCCACGGGACTCCGCCCAGTCGCGGATCGAGGTCCACTGCGCGGTCGTCGTGATCTCGTTCTGGTCCGACCGGCCGTTCATGCCGGAGATGCCCATGTGCGCGTACGCCGTCGCATCGGACCAACCGAACGCGGTCTTCAGCGCGTTCTTCAGGCCCTCCGAAGCGCTGACCGTCGCCGCGTACATGTCGGCACCGCCACCGAAGTTGAACGGCATGATGGTCCAGACGTCCACATTGGCCTGCAGCGCCGCGCCCTGGTTGATCAGGCGGGTGCCCCACCAGGACGGGCCGGTGGTCGCCGTCGGGATCGTGACGATCGTCTTCAGGCCCGGGTTGTTCTGCTTGAGGATCTTCAGCGCGCCGAGGATCCGGTCCTGCACGACCTCGCTCTCGAACTCGTCCGTGTTCTCCACGTCGAGGTCGATCGCCTTGAGGCTGTACGCGCTGATCACCTGCTGCAGCGCGCCGGCCAGGGCCGAGGCGGACGAGCAGTTCGGGCCGAGCTTGTTGCCGCTCCAGCCGCCGACCGACGGGATGACGTCGCCGCCCGCGGACCGGATCGCCGCGATCTGCTGCGCGTCGCCCGCGCTGTTGATCGGCCGGTTGCCGTCCCACGCCGGGCTGCAGCCGCCGCCGGAGAGCACGAACGCCTTGGTGAACCACTTGATGCCGGTCGCCGACATCACCGTGTTGACGTTGGGCACGTTGCCCCACGAGTAGATGTACGGCGCGGCGATCTGCGGCCCGGTGCCGGGGTTGGTGCAGCCGGTCGTCGTGCCGGACACCGCGCCCGATCTGGCCGACTCACCCTGCGCGTTGTACGCGGCCACCGTGTATGAACGCGATGCGCACGCGGGCAGCCCGGTGATCGTCGCGCTGGTGCCGGTGACGGTCGCGCGCACGGTCGTACCCTCGTAGACCCGATAGCCCGTGGCCCCGGACGAGGCGTTCCAGGCGACGGAGATCGAGTTGGCGGTCGTGCCGGTGACCCGCACGTTGCCCGGCGTCGCGGGTGCGCCCGGGTTGGTCGGCGGCCCGCCCGCGCAGGACGAGCCGTTGACGGTGCAGTTGGTCGGGTCGCCGTTGCCCGCGGCGATGAAGCCGAAGCTGGCGGTGCCGTTCGGGCCCAGCGTGCCGTTCCACGACTTGCTGGTGAACGTGAACCGCTGGCCGGACCGGGTCATGTCCGCGTCCCAGAACGAGCCGACCGAGGTGCCGCTCGGCAGGTCGAAGACGACGTTCCACGAGGTGATGGTCGACGACGTGTTGTTGGTGACGGTGAACTTGGCCTCGTAGCCGGAACCCCAGCTCGCGGTGCGGACGAAGGCGGCGGTGGCCGCGGACGCGGCGGGCGCGACGGCCACGCCGACCACCATGGCCGCGAGGGCCAGGCCGGCGGTGACGGCGACCTTTCTGTGCAGTCTCACGGTTTCTCCTCGCTCAGGGCAGGGTGGCCAGGTGGGGGTCGACGGTGTTGGCGAACTGGTTGCCGTTGCTGACGTCCCAGTTGATCGACCAGGTCATCGCGCCGCGGATGCCCGGGTACGTGCGCGGCGGGCGGAAGCTGCCGCAGTTGGTGCCCCGGGCGAGGCAGTCGAGCGCCTGGTTGACGAGGCTCGGCGAGACGACCCCGCCGCCCGCGGCGCCGGGCCCGGCTGGCAGGCCGAGAGCGACCTGGTCGGGCCGCAGCCCGGCCTCCAGCTGGATGCAGGCCAGCGCGGTCATGAAGTTGACCGTGCCCTGGCTGTACGCGAACGACTGGTCGCAGCCGAGCATCGAGCCGGAGTTGTAGAACTGGGTGTGTACGACCGTCAGGATGTCGCGGATGTCCAGCGCCAGCTTGAAGTAGGACACCGTCGGGTTCTGCATGTCGATCGTCTGTGGTGCCATCGTGATGATCAGGTTCGCGCCGACCCGGCTACGCAGGCTGCGCAGGGCCTGGGCCATGAACGTCGGGTTCAGTCCGTTCTCCAGGTCGATGTCGACGCCGTCGAAGCCGTACGACTGGATGAGGTTGAACATCGAGTTGCTGAAGTTGGTCGCGCTCGTGGCGTCGTTGACGGCGACCCGCCCCGCCTCGCCGCCGACCGACAGGATCACCTTCTTGCCGCGCGAGTGCAGCGTGGCGATGTCGGCGCGGAAGTCCGCGTCGGAGTAGCCGCCGAGCGCCGTGGCCAGCCCCGGGTCGACGGCGAACGTGACGGCGCCGGGTGTGCTGGTCGCCTCGGCGAAGGCGACCGCGATCAGGTCGTACGCCGCCGGTGTGTCGCGCAGCCGCAGCTCGACGGCCGGGTTGACGAAGTTGTGCCAGTAGCCGGTCAGGAAGTGCGCCGGCAGCGGGCCGGTGGAGCAGCCGGTGGTGGTGCCGCTGACGGCGGCGCTGCGGGCCGACTCGCCGGCGGTGTTGTAGGCGGCGACGGTGTACGTCCGGGACGCGCACGCCGGCAGGCCGCTGATCGTGGCCGTCGTGCCGGTGACCGTGGCGCGCACGGTCGTGCCCTCGTAGACGCGGTAGCCGGTGACCGTGCCGGTCGACGCGTTCCAGGCGAGCGAGATCGCGCTGCCGGTCGTGCCGGTGACCCGCACGCTGCCGGGCGTGCCGGGCACCTGCGGCCCGGTGCCGCCGCTGGTCGTGCCGGTCACGGCGGCGCTGCGGGCGGACTCACCCGCGGAGTTGTAGGCGGCGACGGTGTACGTGTGCGCGGTGTTCGCGGCGAGCCCGCCGATCGTGGCGGACGTGCCGGTCACGGTCGCGACCTGGGTGTTTCCTTCGTACACCCGATAGCCGGCAACGGTGCCGCTGCTGGCACCCCAGGCGAGCGAGATGCTGGCCTGGGTCACCCCGGTGACGCTGGGCGCACCCGGCGTGCCCGGCGGTTGCGTGCCCGGGTCGGGGGTGCCGCCGCAGGAAGCGCCGTTGAGCGTGCAGTTGGCCGGCGACCCGGCGCCGGCACCGATGAGCCCGAACGACGCGGTGGCGCCCGGCGCGAGCGTGCCGTTCCAGGACTTGTTGCGGAACGAGAAGCGCTGGCCGTTGCGGGTCAGGTCGGCGTCCCAGAAGCTGCTCACCGAACTGCCCGCCGGCAGGTCGAACGCGACCGTCCACCCGTTCATGGTGGTCGTGCCGCCGTTGGTGATCGTGTACTTGCCCTCCCAGCCGGTGCCCCAGTCGGAGGTCTTGACGAAGGTGGCGGTCGGTCCGGCGGCCATCGCGGGTGTCGCACCCACGACGGCGGTCACCCCACCGAGCAGGGTGACCGCCGCGGTGACCATCAGGGTCCGCAAGCGCATGAAGTCCTCCCCAGGCCCGCGCTCACATCGATAGATGGCCAATTATTAAGAGTCTTAACTGTAGATGTAAAGAGTCAGTTCCAATCGACTTTCAACAATGGACCTGGGAGCAGGCGGCGGTCGTCGGCCAGCCGCGCCGCGGAACCAACCAGCCCAGCCAGCTCAGTTCCGGAACTGGAACCAGTTGACGTTGACGAAGTCGTTGGGTTGGCCGCTGGTGAAGGTCAGGAAGACCGTGTGCGTGCCGGTCGTGGGCGTCACGTTCCCAGGTATCGACCGCCAGCTCTGCCAGCCGCCGGTGTTCGCCAGCGCGAAGCTGCCGATCGGCGCGTTGCTGCGGCTGTCCAGCCGCACCTCGACCAGGCCGCTGACCCCGCCGCCGGCGCCCGACGCGACGCGGGCGACGAAGTCCCGGGCCGGCGTCGAGCCGAAGTTGACGTTGTTGAACTGCACCCAGTCACCGTTGCGGACGGCGCCGATGTTCTGGCCGCCCTCGCTGCACGCCTCGACGATCACGCCGCTCTGGGCGTTGAAGGACTCCGCCTGGATCTGGTTGTACGCGGAGCCACCGCCACCGGGGTTGCCGGTCGGCGGCGGGTCGGTCGGGTTGGAGCCCCCACCACCGCGGGTCCACACGGCGACGTAGTCGACCAGCATCGGCCGGCCCGAGACCGTGGACGCGGTCGGCGTGCCCGAGCCGGCCACACCGTTGGGGAACGCGCCGCCCATCGCGACGTTGAGCAGGATGAAGTAGCCGGCGTGGCTGGTCATGTTGGACCAGTGCGGCTCGCCGACCTGCGACTGGGTGACGGTGTGGAAGAGCGTGCCGTCGACGTACCACCGCAGCTGTTGCGGGCTCACGCTCGCGTCCCACTCGAACCGGTAGGTGTGGAACGCGGACTGGCACGACGAGCCGGGGCAGGCCCGCGAGGTGCCGAGGCCGTTGGTCTCGTTGCAGGGCCCGCCGGGCGAAACTCCACAGTGGAGCACGCCCCAGACGGAGTTGATCCCGTTGACGTTCTCCATGATGTCGAACTCGCCGATGGCCGGCCAGTTCCAGTAGTTGCCCCGGTACGGCGCGCCGAGCGCCCAGAACGCGGGCCAGTAGCCGGCCGCCTGCGCCCCGGTCACGTTGGGCATCTGGATGCGGCCCTCGATGCGCAGCACGCCACCCGAGGGCGCCTTGAAGTTGCTGCGCTGAGTCTCGATCCGGGCCGAGGTCCACTGCCCGGACCCGTTGCGGATCGGCGTGATCCGCAGGTTGCCCGAGCCGTCGAGGCTCAGGTTGGACGTGCTGTTGGTGTAGGTCTGGATCTCGCCGGTGCCCCAGTTGCCGGGCCCGCCCGGGTAGCCGGTGCCGGTGTCGATGATCCAGTTCGCCGATGAGGGCAGGCTGTTGGCCGAGCCGTTGAAGTCGTCGCTCCAGGCCAGGGTCCAGCCCGAGGGCGTGGCCGGCACGGAGGCGTTGGCCGTGACCGCCGTGGCGACGGCCGCGACGGTGATGGTTGCGGTGGCGATCGATAACAGGACGCGACGTTTCATATGTGGCCTCTCTCGAGCGGGGGACGGGCCGTGAGAGCGCTCTCAGACGGGTTGTAACGGACATAGGGACGTTTGTCAATGCCCAGGTCGCCGCAGCACCAGGTGCTCCAGCGCGGTCCACGCGGTGGTGGTGACCAGGTACAACGTGGCCGCGAGGGGCAGCACGAGGGCGGTCGGCACGGTGAGAAAGGACATGAAGGGCATCACTCGGGCGAGCCCGGTCGATTGTGGACCAAGCGCACGGCGGGAGCGGCGGGCGAAGAAGACGGCGAGCAGGAGCAGCAGCACGACGAGCGCGCCGAAGACCGGGATGGTCGCGCCACCGAGGCCGGCCGCCAGGTGGTGGCCGAGCGGGACGCCCCACAGCTCGCCGGCGGGCGGCGAGATCGCGAACGTGCGGTACATGACCAGGAAGAAGGGCGCCTGGGCGAGGGCCGGCAGGCAGCCGGCGAGCGGGTTGGAGCCCGACTCGCGGTAGAGGGTCGTCAGCTCCGTGCGGAGGCGGTCGGGCTGCTTGGCGTACCGCTGCTGGAGCTCCTGGATCTTCGGCAACATCGCGTTGCGGCGGCGCTCACCACGGACGGCGGCGACGCTGAGCGGCGCGACCGTGAGCCGCACGGCGACCGTGAACAGGATGATCGCCAGGGCCATGGCGTACGGGCCGGCGAGCGGGGTCAGAAAGCCGGCGATACCGGACAGGACCACCGGGGAACGCCGCGCCGGCGTTGCGGAACGCCGCGCGGTCCGGCGACGTCTTCAGGCTGATGTCGTTGCC
>NZ_JBFAIU010000415.1:0-5825 GCF_040654855.1 Asanoa sp. NPDC050611 | reverse complement strand
CCAGTTTCTCGCCACCGACGAGCACCTGGGGCGCGTCGATGCGGTGCAACGCCGCGGCGACGAGGTCCTCGGCCTGTTCGCGCTGGGCGTCGGGCGGCAACCTGCCGGTGGTCCTCTCCGAACTCGGCAGCCGCGCAGGCGTGACCGGCGCGGCGGTGCTGGCCAGTGACATGGCCTTCATGGAGGCGTCATGACCGAGAGCACCGCCCAAGGCGCGCCATCCGGCGCCGCCGACGACCCGAAACCAACCCCCAACGGCACCCCGGCCGACAAGGCCGCCGGCGCCGATTCCGTTAAAACCGAAACCGCCGCCGCCGAGGCCGACGCAGGCAACGGGGCTGAGCCCGGCAGTGACTCGACCACCGCATCCGAAGCGGCGGCGAGCGACGACGCGGATTCATCCGGCAGCGGAAGCGAAGCGGCGAAGGAGCGCGCCGACGTGTCCGCTCGGGTGCCGCGCCCCCGGCACGCCGCTCCGGACGAAGTGGACAGTGACGTCACGGACGACGGCGCCGGTGACGGCGTGGTCCGGGACGGTCAGGCCGTGGCCGGGCCCGACAGCGTCGATCCCGGCGACGCCAGCAGCGACGGCGCCGAGCGGCCCGTCGTGCTGCGGCTGACCGACGTGGTCAAGACCTTCCCCGGCGTACGCGCGCTCGACGGTGTGCAGCTCGAGGTGCGCGCCGGCGAGGTGCACTGTCTCCTCGGCCAGAACGGCGCCGGGAAGTCGACTTTGATCAAGGTGCTCTCCGGGGCGCACCAACCCGACTCCGGCAGCGTCGAGTGGCTCGGTGAGCAGGTCCGGTTCGCCAACCCGCAGGCCGCCAACAAGGCCGGGATCGCGACCATCTACCAGGAGCTCGACCTCGTCGACGATCTCTCGATCGGCGAGAACGCGTTCCTCGGGCACGAGCCCAAGGTCGCCGGCTTCCTGCGTCGCGGCACCATCAACCGGCGTACCCGCGAGATCCTGTCCCGGCTCGGGCACGGTGAGATCGCGCCCAACCGGATGGTGCGCACCCTGCCCGCCGCCGGCAAGCAGGTGGTCAGCATGGCCCGCGCGCTGTCGCACGACGCCAAGCTGATCATCATGGACGAGCCGAGTGCCGTGCTCGCGCACGACGAGGTCGAGAACCTCTTCCGGATCATCCGGGAGTTGACCGCGCAGGGCATCGCCGTCATCTACATCTCGCACCGGCTCGAGGAGATCCGCGAGATCGGCGACCGGGTCACCGTCCTCAAGGACGGCCGGACCACCGCCGCCAACCTCGCGGCCCGCACGACGCCGACGCGCGAGCTGGTCAGCCGGATGACCGGACGGACCATCGAGTACGTCTTCCCGCCGCGCACCGAGAAGCCGCCGGCGACGGACGAGCTCCTGCGGGTCGAAGGGCTCGGCCGCGCGGGCGAGTTCACCGACGTCTCGCTGACCGTCGGCAAGGGCGAGATCGTCGGCATCGCCGGTCTCGTCGGCTCCGGCCGCTCGGAGCTGCTGGAGACCATCTTCGGCGCGCGCCAGGCGGAGAGCGGCAGGATCTTCGTCAAGGGCAAGGCGCTGCGGCCGGGTGCGGTCGGCGCGGCCGTGCGCGCCGGCATGGGGATGGCGCCGGAGGAGCGCAAGACCCAGGCGCTGCTGCTCGGCGAGCCGATCTACCGCAACATGACCCTCTCGACGTTCAGCCGGATCGCCAGGTTCGGCTTCACCGACACGGGCAAGGAGCGGGCCGAGGCCGGCAAGGTGGCCGACCGGCTCGAACTGCGCCCGCGCGACGTGCGCCGACCGGTGGGCACGCTCTCCGGCGGCAACCAGCAGAAGGTGGTGGTCGGGCGCTGGCTGCTCGGCGACACCGAGCTGCTGCTGCTCGACGAACCCACCCGCGGCGTCGACGTCGGCGCCCGGGCCGAGTTGTACCAGGTGATTCACGCGCTCGCGGCGCAAGGCGTCGGGGTGCTGCTGGTTTCCAGCGAAGTTCCGGAGGTCCTCGGACTCAGCGACCGGGTCGTGGTGATGCGCGAAGGCCGGGTCGTCCGCCAGGCGCGTGCCGAGGAGCTCGACGAAGACACGGTGCTCGACCTCGTCATGGCGGGGTCCTTGATGGAAGGTGCGCCCGCATGACCGAGTCTTGGCGAGGTCATCATCGACACAGCCCGCCCCGGTCAGGGCGGGTCACCACGAAGTGGGGATCCGGCATGACCGTCCTGACCAGCGCCGCGAGCGGAGACCAGCGATGACCGGGCTGCCCGCGCAGACGGCGCCGGCCGTCAAGGAGGCCCTGGGCGGCGGTCCGGAGCCGGACGGCCCGCGCGGCAACGGCTGGTGGAACAGCGACGCCGGCGAGGCGACCCGGCGCAATCTGGGCCTGATCGCCGTCCTGGCCGGTCTGATCGTGATCGGCATCATCACCCAGCCCGACCTCTACGGCCAGGAAGGCTGGTTCGTCAGCAACGTCTGGGCGATCCTCAAGCTCGGCTCCACCGTCGGTGTGGTCGCGGTCGGCATGACCTTCGTGATCATCGGCGGCGGCATCGACCTCTCGGTCGGCGCCATCATCGCCCTGGCGGGCGTGTGGTGCACGACGGTGGCCACGCAGAGCTACGGCACCTTCGGCATGATCTTCACGGCGCTCGCCGTCGGTCTGGCCGTCGGACTGATCAACGGCTTCCTGATCTCGTACGGACGCCTGGTCCCGTTCATCGCCACACTGGCGATGCTGGTCGCCGCCCGGGGCCTGGCCGCCTGGATCTCCAACAAGCAGACCCAGCAGACGGACAACCAGACGATCAACAGCATCGCCGCGGAGAGCTTCCTCGGCGTGCCGATCCTGGTCTGGATCCTCGGCGTCGTCGTGGTCCTCGGTTGGATCCTCCTCAACCGCACCACGTTCGGTCGCCGCACGGTGGCGATCGGCGGCAACGTCGAGGCGGCCCGCCTCGCCGGCATCAACGTCCGACTGCACACGATGATGCTGTACGCCCTCGCGGGGCTCTGCTGCGGCATCGGCGCGATCATGCTCACCTCGATCGGCACCTCGGCGCAGGCGGCCATGGCCACCAACTACGAGCTCGACGCGATCGCCGCGGTGATCATCGGCGGCACGCTGCTCAGCGGCGGCCGGGGCACGATCGTCGGTTCGCTGCTCGGCGTCGTCATCTTCTCCACCATCACCAACCTGTTCACGATCAACGCCCTTTCGAGCGAGGTCCAGAACATGGTCAAGGGCGGCATCATCGTCGCCGCCGTGCTCATCCAGCAGTTCCGCTTCAACTCGGTGTCCCTGTTCTTCAAACGGAATCGGGTCACCGCGCCCAGCTGATCGCTCCACAGCGTCCACGGTGACCATCCGCACAGGACGGTCGCCAGGAAATGCACACCCTGTTACCCCCGCAAGTTGAGAATCCAGGAGGTCGTCAATGACCCAGCACGACCCGGTCCGCCGGCGGTTCCTGCTCGGCGGTGCCGCGCTCGGCGCCGGTGCTCTCCTCGCCGCTTGCACGAGCAACGACAGCGGCGACGGCAACAACAACGCGCAGACGCAGGGCAACAACAACGCCTCGCCGAACGCCAACTCGGCGCCTGGCAAGAAGGTCACGATCGGCTTCTCGGCGCCCGCCGCCGACCACGGCTGGATCGCGGCCATCACGAGCAACGCCAAGGCGCAGGCCGCGGAGTACTCGGACGTCACGTTCAGCACGGTCGAGGCCGGCGCCGACGCCGCCGCACAGCGTTCGGCGCTGTCGACGATGATCTCGCAGAAGCCCGACGTGATCGTGCTGCTGCCGCACGACGGCAAGGAGCTCAACGCGTTCGGCCTCGAGGCGATGAAGGCCGGCATCCCGGTCGTCAACCTCGACCGCGCCTTCCCGGACGCGCTGGCCTATCGCCTGCAGATCAAGGGCGACAACTACGGCATGGGCGTCGCGGCGGGCAACTACATCGCCGAGGAGATGAAGAAGAAGGGCGTCAGCAACCCGATCATCGGCGAGATCGCCGGCATCGACAACCTGGAGCTGACCCAGGAGCGCACCGCCGGCTTCAACGCCGCCCTCAAGGCGGCCGGTCTCAAGGTCACCAACCGGCGCGCGGCGGGCTTCACCGTCGACACCGGCCAGGCCGAGATGAGCCAGCTCCTGCAGGCGCTGCCGAAGATGGACGCGCTCTGGAACCACGACGACGACCAGGGCATCGGGGTCCTCGCCGCGGCGAAGCAGGCCAACCGCGACGAGTTCCTCATGGTCGGCGGCGCCGGCTCGAAGGCCGCGATCGAGGCCATCCAGGCCGACAACTCGGTGCTGAAGTGCACGGTCACGTACAGCCCGTCGATGGCCTCGTCGGCCATCTCGCTCGCGCGGCTCATCGCTCAGGGCAAGGGGATGTCCGACCTGGTCGAGCTCCAGGTGCCGAAGGAGATCATCCTGGCCTCGGAGACGATCACCAAGGAGAACGCGAGCACCTACCTCCCGCTCGGGTTCGTTTAAGAGGGAGACCCACCTTGTCCACTGATTCACATTCCCTCCAGGACCGCGAGCTGCGGGTCGGCATGGTCGGCTACGCGTTCATGGGCGCCGCGCACTCCACCGCGTGGCGCACCGTGAACGTGGCGTTCGACCTGCCGGCACGGGCCCGGATGGCCCTGATCTGCGGCCGTGACGAGTCGAAGGTCGCCGGTGCGGCCGCGAAGCTCGGCTGGGACGCGCACACGACCGACTGGCGCGAGGTCGTCGAACGCGACGACATCGACATCGTCGACGTGTGCACCCCCGGCGACAGTCACGCCGAGATCGCGATCGCGGCGCTGGCGGCCGGCAAGCACGTGCTGTGCGAGAAGCCGCTGGCGAACACGGTCGACGAGGCCCGCGCGATGGTCGCCGCGGCGGTCAAGGCGCAGGCCGACGGCATCCGGTCGATGTGCGGGTTCAACTATCGCCGCGTGCCGGCCGTCGCGATGATGCGTCAGCTCATCGCGTCCGGCCGGATCGGGGTGATCCGCCACGTCCGCGCGGTCTACCTGCAGGACTGGATCGTCGATCCGCAGTTCCCGCTGGTCTGGCGGCTGCAGAAGGACAAGGCGGGCTCCGGTGCGCTCGGCGACATCGGGGCGCACATCATCGACCTGACCCAGTACGTCACCGGCCAGAAGATCACCGGAGTCAGCGCGCTGACCGAGACGTTCGTCAAGGAGCGCCCGTTGCCGAGCGAGTCGAGCGGCCTGGCCGCCTCGTCCGGCAACGGGGGCGACGCTCCGGCCACCGGGCAGGTCACGGTCGACGACGCCGCGCTGTTCCTGGCCCGGCTCGACGGCGGTGCGATCGCCACGTACGAGGCGAGCCGCTTCGCGATCGGCCGCAAGAACGGCCTGCGGGTCGAGATCAACGGGTCGCTCGGCTCGCTGGTGTTCGACCTGGAACGCCTCAACGAGCTGGAGTTCTACGACTCGGCGGCGCCCACCGCCGAGCAGGGCTTCAACCGGATCCTGATCACCGAAGCCGATCACCCGTACATGGCCGCCTGGTGGCCGCCGGGCCACATCATCGGCTACGAGCACTCCTTCACCCACGAGATGCGCGACTTCATCGAGGCCATCGCCACCGGCACCGACCCGGCGCCCTCGTTCGTCGACGCCCTCCAGGTCCAGCTCGTGCTGGACGCGGTGGCGCGATCGGCCGAGCAGGGCACCGTCTGGACCGACGTCGAGCCGGCCCTCGCCGAAGTAGCCGCCTGACCCCTCGGGCCGACCCGCGAGGGTCCCGCCGCGGTTGCGCCCCGCCGCGGGCCGGGTCGACCGGAGGTATACGGTCGTGGGGGGGGGGCCGGGCCCGGGTTGGCG
>NZ_JBFAIU010000414.1:0-5830 GCF_040654855.1 Asanoa sp. NPDC050611 | reverse complement strand
GGGCAACGCGACGTGCCGGCCATCCCAGAGCTGCCGGGGGTCCAGGGGCGAGTAGCCCTGGCCGCCGGAGGCCAACTCCGGGTCGTACGGCCGGAGGCCCTACCCGCCGGAGGCGATGGGTTTGGGCTCGTAGCCGAACGTAGGGGTACCGGGTTTGCGTCAGGTGTCGATGATGGATCAATGGCCTGGGAGTGGTTGACGCCTGTTGTAACGGGTGCCGTTGGCATGGCTGGCATCGCTGGCACTGTTTGGGCCGGTTCCGCCGGTCGCAACGCGGCCGGGCGGGCCGACGCGTGCTGGCTGCCGATCGCGCCTGGGCTGACTCCCCATGGGTTGCGGCACTCGTACAAGACACTGATGGTCGAGTTGCGCACGCCGGCAAAGCTCATGGATGCCCAGATGGGCCACGCTGACGGCTCGATCGGCGCGCTCTACACCCACGTCACACCGGTCATGGTCGAAGGGCTGCTCGATGGGTTGACGGATTTGTGGGCGGCGGCGCTGCGGGAGCGATACAAGCTCTGTGCCGGTTCACCCGTCGCCGTTCTTGACCGTCTGCTCCGGGAGGTCTCGGCATGAGCGAGCCAAGGTCATCTCCCAGATTTCTCCCAGCGTGCCTCCGGAACGGAAAAGAGCCGGTCCCTCGTTCCGAGGAAACCGGCTCTGACCTGCTGTTCTATCTGGTGGGCGATACTGGGTTTGAACCAGTGACCTCTTCCGTGTCAAGGAAGCGCGCTCCCACTGCGCCAATCGCCCGAGGCTGTGCTTATGTAGCGAGGTGGAGACGGGATTTGAACCCGTGTAGACGGCTTTGCAGGCCGTTGCCTCGCCTCTCGGCCACTCCACCGAGGTAGCCCTCGACGTGCCGAGCGGACGACGGGACTCGAACCCGCGACCCTCACCTTGGCAAGGTGATGCGCTACCAACTGCGCTACGTCCGCATGTCGCCTTGTTGTTCCTGGCGACGGATGTGAACTTTAGCCGAGCCCCCCAGCAACTGCCAACTCGGGGTACCCCCGGCGCGTCGTTGCGGCCAACCGGACAAACCCGGCAATCCGAAATACAGGCGACAGCGTACGGACAATGGATGGGTGACCGTCCATCGCTTCTACGGCGACCTCGCGCCCTGGTGGTCGTTGATCTCGCCGGCCGAGGACTATGTCGAGGAGGCCGCCTTCGCGGCGACGCTGCTCGACGGTGCCCGGACCGTGCTCGAGCTGGGGTCCGGCGGCGGGCATAACGCCGTACACCTGAAGCGGCGGTTTGATCTCACGCTCGTGGATCTTGCCGAGGCGATGCTGGCCGAGTCGCGCAAGATCAACCCGGAGCTCGAGCACCGGCAGGGCGACATGCGCACGGTCCGGCTCGGCCGGCAGTTCGACGCCGTGTTCGTCCACGACGCGATCGACTACATGACCACCGAGGATGACCTGCGGCGGGCGATCGAGACGGCGTACGTGCACACCAACGACAGCGGGCGAGCCGTGTTCGTGCCCGACGCCACCGCCGAGATCTTCGCGCCGGAGACCGATCATGGTGGCAGCGACGGGGCGGACGGGCGCTCCGCCAGGTTCCTCAGCTGGACCTACGACCCCGATCCCACCGACACCACGACGGTCACCGACTACGCGTTTCTGTTGAAGGAAAACAGCCAGGTGACCGCGGTCCACGAGACCCACGAGACGGGGCTCTATCCGCGTGACACCTGGCTGGAACTCTTGCGGGAGGCGGGTTTCGCGCCGGCGGCGGTCACCGAGGTGACCTCCGAGGACCGCACTCCGCGCACGTTCTTCGTGGGGCGGAAAAACTAGCCCTGGCGCCCGCTCCAACGCGGGTTCTTCCGGTTCAGCACCATGATCCGGTTGCGGCGCCGGACGACCTTCGCGCCGGGCTTGCGGGCCAGGGATCGCAACGAGGTACGGACCTTCATCAGAGAAGCCTTCTTCCGTTCTGGGCTGTGCGGTCGTGCGGTCTGCGCAACGTCCTCACCACGGTCCGCATTCCCGAGTGGGCAGGCAAAACCGGGGAAACGGGTAAACTCGGTCAGTTGTGACGGCTGGTCGGGAGGGGCATGTCAAGGGGCTCGCGGCACGGACGGTCGGGCGCGGTTGCGCGACCCACCGCTAGAGCACGCCGGATCGCGAGCGAGAGCGTCCGCATCACCGGCGACCTGCTCGCCCCCGCGGAGCCCGCCGACATCGCACCCACCGCCTCCCGCAAGCGCCGGTTCTGGGCCCGCCTGCGCGGCCAGGAACCCGTGCCCGGGCTCCGCACCATCAAGGTCGTCCTCTCCGTCGTCCTGGCGTTCGTGCTGGCCGAGCCGCTGCCCGGCACCGAGCCACCTATCGTCTCCGCCCTGACCGCGCTCCTGGTCGTGCAGATCACGCCGATCAAGAGCATCCGGTCGGGATGGGAACGGATCGGCAGCGTGGTCGCCGGCGTCCTCGTGGCGGTCGTGCTCTCCAGTGTGTTCGGCCTGCACTGGTGGAGTCTCGGCATCACGGTGGCGATGGCCATGATCGTCGCGTACGCGCTCCGCCTCGGGGACCATGCGCTGGAGGTGCCGATCTCCGCGATGCTGGTGCTCGCCGTCGCGGGGAGCACGGACGTCGGCATGGAACGGGTCTACGAGACCCTGGTGGGCGCCGCCGTCGCGGTGGTGGTGAGCGTGACGCTGCCACGGGTCTACGTGCAGCCGGCCGGCAACGCGATCGGCGCCGTCGCCGCGGACATAGGCAAGCAGCTCCGCGACATGGCGGGCTGGGTCCAGAACGACTGGACGCCCGACCGCTTCGCCGACGGGCTGCGCCGCGCCCGCGGCCTCGACGGGCAGATCAGCATCGCCCGCGAGGCGCTGGCGCAGGCGGAGGACAGCGTGCGCCTCAACCCGCGCGCCATGCGCACCGCGCACATCCCCGTCACCATGCGTCCCGGCCTCACCGCGCTCGAGTTCTGCTCGATCTCCCTGCGCGGTGTGGCCCGCGCCCTGCTGGACCGGCGGTCCGGCGAGGCCGGGCAGCACAAGCCGGCGGAGTGGGTGTCGCTGAGCCTGTCCCGGCTGCTCGACGCGATCGCCGACGCGGTGTTCGCGTTCGGCATCGTGATCGCGTCCGACGTGACGGCGGCGCCGCCGAGCCCGGAGCCGCTCCGGCACGCCCTGCGCCGGGCGCGCTTCCTCCGCGACGAGGCCACGTTCCAGCTCCAGGAGGACGCCAAGACCGAGCCGGCTATCTGGCGCATCAACGGCGCACTGGTCGGCCACCTGGACCGGATGATCAACGACCTGGACCCGGACACCGAGTCGGTTTCTCCCGCGATCACCCGCCCGCGTCCCGAGCCGGTCCGCCCGCTGCGCCGCTTCACGCCGTCGGTCATCCGCCGGCAGCTCGACGACAGCGCCCGCTCGATCCGGCGTCGGATCAGGCGCTGAGACGTAGGGATTCATCTATATAGTGGTGGCCGGCCGTACACCTGCGTCCAGCAGGCTGCGGCCATGCGAACCAAGAGCTTCCTGGGCGCCGCCGTGCTGTCGGCGGCCCTTCTGGTGGCACCGGCCGCGACGCCGGCCACCGCCGCCGTCAGCCGGGCCGAGCTGGCCCTGCGCTGGGCACCCGTCCACTACCAGGACGTCGACGCCACCGGCAGCCACGCCCTCGGCGGCCGGTCCGACCACATCGCCGCGGTCGACTTCGACGGCGACCTCAACGGCCGTAACAACTGGGACAACGCCGGCTCGGTGCCGCTGGCCGCGCAGGCGTACTACTCCGTCGTCGAGACCAGCTCGCACTGGTACATCACGTACCTCTTCTTCCACCCGCGGGACTGGGTGGACCACCCGTTCTTCGAGACCGAGCACGAGAACGACGGCGAGGGCGTGCTGCTGGCGATCGAGCGCGACGGCTCGACGTACGGCGTGCTGCGCGGCGCGGTGACGGTCGCGCACAGCGACTTCTACTCGTACACGCCGGCCGGCAGCAGCTGGACCGGCGGCCGCGAGTCGGCCGACGGCACCCTCCAGCTCGCGACGTCGCCGCACGACGCGTTCACCCACCCGGTGACGGCGCAGGAGTCGAAGGGGCACGGGCTCAAGGCGTACCCGCAGTACACCATCGACGGCGACGGGCTCGTCCACTACCCGTCCACCGTGGCCGAGGTGCCGGCCGACGGCAACGACCGCGACGTCCGCTACAAGCTGGTCGACATCTTCGCCGCCGGCGGGCTCTGGGCGCAGCGGGCCAACGCGAGCCTGTTCGCGGGCCTCGGCACGTTCGCGGGCGACACCTCCGGCGGCTGCGGCTCGGGCACCTGGGGCTGCTCGACCAACTCGGCGAACGCGCCGTGGGGCTGGGACGACGGCAACGACCTGCCCGGCCGGGGCGAGCTGGCCAGTGACCCGGCGAAACTGGTCACCGAGTACTTCACGATTCCGGGCGGCGTTTCCCGTTCGTACACCTACAACCCGTACGCGGGTGCCGCCGCGGCCCTGAAGGAGGCGGCCCGCACCGCACCGCCCATCGTGGACTGAACGGTCGCGGCGGGCCGCCGCTAGGATGCCTGACATGGCCACCTGGCAGGAGTTCGTCGACGAGGCGCCGCGGATCGCCGAGATATTTCAGCGGCGGCACGCCGCGACCGGGAACCTGTGCCTGCTCGCCACCGTGCGGGCCGACGGTTCGCCACGGATCAGCCCGATCGAGCCGCGGGTCTTCGAGGGTCGGCTGCTGCTCGTCGGCATGCCGCACACCACGAAGTTCCGCGACCTCGGTCGGGACGGGCGGTTCTGCCTGCACACGGCCACAGTGGACCCGCACGTCGGTGACGGCGACGTGAAACTGTTCGGCAGCGTGCGCAACGATCCCGACCGGGCACTGCACCAGCGGTTCGCCGACGCGGTCTACGCGGAGAGCGGCTTCGACCTGCGCGGCCAGGAGTTCGACCCGTTCTACGTGGCCGAGCTGACCAGCGGATCCTCGGTCACCATCGACGACGGGCAGCTCACCATCACCATCTGGAAGCCCGGGCAGGGCGAGCGGGTCGTGCGCAAGTCCTGACCCGCGCCGGTCGCGAAGCCGTCACCTGATCTCTATCGCCTGGCCACACTGCTCGATGACGATCGATGCCTTCGTACCCCTTGGAGGCATCGATGTTCCGCATCCGGACCACCACCCTGGTCGCGGCGACCCTGGCCGCGGTCGCCGTCGCCACCCTGACGTCCGTGCCCGCGCAGGCGACCCCGCCCGGCATCCCGTCGAAGGCCAGCGCCCAGTCGCAGCTCAACGCCCTCACCGTCGCGGCGGAAGGCTCCACGAGCGGCTACTCGCGCGACCTGTTCCCGCACTGGATCACGATCTCCGGCGCCTGCAACACCCGCGAGACCGTGCTCCGCCGCGACGGCAGTAACGTCGTCGTCAACAGCTCCTGTGCCGCGACCTCGGGCAGCTGGTACAGCCCCTACGACGGCGCCACCTGGTCCAACGCCGCCGACGTCGACATCGACCACGTCGTGCCACTGGCCGAGGCCTGGCGCTCCGGCGCGAACAGCTGGACCACCGCCCGCCGTCAGCAGTTCGCCAACGACCTGTCCCGGCCGCAGCTGATCGCCGTTACCGATAACGTCAACCAGGCCAAGGGCGACCAGGACCCGTCGACCTGGCAGCCCTCCCGGACCGCCTACCGCTGCACGTACGCGAAGATGTGGATCGCGAGCAAGCACTACTGGGGCCTGCGCCTCCAGTCGGCGGAGAGGCGCAGGGCAAGGGCAGCTTCACCTCGCCGCAGCCGATCGCGGCGCTGGCCCGGATCTACACCAACTACACGCAGGTGATCGCGC
>NZ_JBFAIU010000413.1:0-5866 GCF_040654855.1 Asanoa sp. NPDC050611 | reverse complement strand
CGTCGCGCAACCGGTCGGCGTTGACGCCGTAGTACGCGCGGACCGGGTTGTCGAGAACCGGGTCCGGGAAGTTCGGGTAGACACCGCCCGTGCCCGCCGGGTGGGTGAGCTGCCACGAACGGTCGAGCCAGTCGCGCGCCGCGAGGCGCTCGTCGGCACTCGCGTCCGGCTCCACCGCGACGGTCTGCTTGAGCAGGAAGCGCGCCGTGCGGTGCGGGAACGCCGTGGCGCTCGTCGGCGTCCGGTTGTAGGCGCCGGCCCACGGCGTGAAGTCCAGCTCGCGTTCCTCGCCCGGCCGGCGGTCCGAGGTCAGCAGCGTGACGAGCGCACCGAGGGTGTCGCCGTCCAGCGGCTGTGCGAAGAACTCCGAACGGCTGTGCGCGTGCGCGTCGGGGCGGCGCGGCACACCATGCACGTCGAGGTCGGCGAGCAACCGCTTGGTCTCGCGGTGCGGCGCCCGTTGGTGGGTCTGCGTCGCGGCCGGCTCGCCGACCCGGTCGACGAACTCCTCCAGCAGCGCGACGTCCGCCTCCTCGGTCCCGTGCGCCGCGCCGAAGACGCTGGTGACGGGCATCAGAGCCGGGTCGGCGGGGGTCGACACCACCAGGCTGGCGGCCATCGTCTCGGGCGCGGCCGGTGCCCAGGTCTGCCAGGCGGCCAGCACCGCGGGCAGGTGCTCCGGCTCCCAGGTGAAGTGGAACGAGGTCATCGCCGGCGCCGGCACCGACGCGAAGACCAGCGAGGTGACCACGCCGATCGTCCCGTTGCCGCCACCGCGCAGCGCCCAGAACAGCTCGGGCTCCAACTCGTCGTCGCAGTCGACGATCCGGCCGTCGCCGAGCACCACCCGGGCCGCGCGCAACGCGTCGGAGGTCAAGCCGTGCGTGCGCCCGAGCACGCCGAGGCCGCCGCCCAGGGTGAGCCCGGCGATGCCGACCGCCGGGCCGCAGCCGGCCGGGATCGTCACGCCGGCCGGGGCCAGCGCGTCGTAGATGTCGCCGAGCCGGGCGCCGGCGCCGACCCGGACCAGCCGGCCGCCGTCGCCGTTGGCGTCCAGGAAGGACACTCCGCCGATCCGGCTCAGGTCGACCACCATGCCCTCGGTCGACGACGTGCCCTCGAACGAGTGCCCACCGCCGCGCACCGCGAACGGCAGCCCGACCGAGCGGGCGAACGAGATCGCGACAGCCACGTCGGCGTCGGCCGCGCACTGCACCACGGCCTGCGGCCGCAGGTGGTGGAAGCGGGCGATCGCCGGCCGGCGGACCGCCTCGTAGCCGGCGTCGGCTGGCAGCACCACCTCACCCCGGATGCTGTTGCGCAACGCCGACCAGTCGGGCTCCACGGTCACCTCCGGATGCGGCGGTACGTCAACTCAGCAGCGCGAGCGCGACCTTGATGGGCAGCTTTTCGATGAGTGCATCGAAGGTGGTCTCGCCACGGCACCACCGCCGGAACATACGCCAACCGGGCGGGCTCGCCAAGACCGCGTGGAACGCCCAGGGGCGCTTGGTAAAAGTCGCCATCAACCGCCGCCCGGCCCGCATTTCGGCACCAAGCGCCGCGTCGATCGCGGCGGGATAGCCCGCCAGGTCCCCGCTCCGGGCGGCACCGCCGACGTGTCGGCCGGCGATCGCGCCCGAACGGGTCGCGAAACTGATCCCCTCGCGGGTCCACGGCTCCAGCAGTCCGGCGGCGTCCCCGGCCACGATCACCCGGCCCCGGCGCAGCGGCGACTCCGGCGCCCGCACGCGGGTCAGGTGGCCGGAGTCCTCGACCGGCGTGATCCCGCCGAGCCCGACCCGGTCGACGAACGCCTTCAGGTAGGCCCGGGTCCGGTCCCCGCTGCCGCGCGCCGCGATCACGCCGACGGTCAGCACGTCGTCCTTCGGGAAGACCCACGCGTACGAGCCCGGGATCGGGCCCCAGTCGAGCAGCACCTTGCCGCGCCACTGTGGACGGAGCGTGGCCGGGATCGGCAGCTCCACCTCGAGGCCGAGATCCACCTGGCTGTACTCGACGCCGACGTGCCGGGCCGTGACGCCGGACGAGCCGTCGGCACCGACCACGGTCGCCGCGCGCACCTCGTCGCCGTCGGCCAGGCGCAGGCGTACGCCGTCAGGATCCTGCTCGATCCCCCGCACACCGACGCCCTGGCGCACCTCCGCACCCGCCCGCGTCGCGGCGGCCCGGAGCCGGTCGTCGAACTCCGCCCGGCGCACCATCGCCAGCACCGGCCCGTCGGTCGCCCGGCGGACGATCTCGCGCCGCCCGTCGAGGGTGATCACCATCGTGTCGGTGCGATCCGCGGCCGGGATCGCGATGCGGTCGTCGACCTGGCCGACGGTCGTGCCGATCAGGCCGCCGCCGCAGGTCTTGTAACGCGGGTGCACGGACTTCTCCAGGACCACCGTGCGCGCCCCGGCCCGGGCGGCCTCGTAGGCGGCGGAGAGCCCGGCAGGGCCGCCGCCGACGATCGCCACGTCCCACGCCGTCATGATCCAAAATTCTAACCGGCGGTGGCCCGGGCGATCCGTGCGCCGACCCGGCGCAGGTGGTCGACCAGTTCCGCCGGCTCGTGCACCACGAAGTCGCAACCGAGCGAGGCCAGCCGGAAGGCCAGCCAGTCGACCGTGTCCGCCGGGCTGGTCCACCGGCACTCCTCGGCGCCGAGCGGCTCGATCGTGCCGGCGGCGTCGCCGAGCCGCGCGGCCGCCTGCGCCGCCGGCAGCCGCAGGGTGGCCACGGCTGCGTACAGCGGCGCCAGGTCGTGGAGTTGGCTGGTGACGAACGCGGCCGCGTCGTCGAGCGGCAACTCGCGCGGCGGCACCCGGATCCCGGTCGACTTGGTGTTCTCGATCCGGTCGGCGCGGAACGTACGCCAGTCGTGGCGCTCATTGTCGTAGGCGACCAGGTACCAGCGGCGCCCGGTCATCACCAGCCGGTGCGGCTCGGCCAGGCGCTGCGACGGGATCCCGTCCTGGTCACGGTAGTCGAAGTTGACCCGCTCGTTGGTCGCCGCCGCGGCGGCCAGGGCGGTGAGCTGCTCGGGGTCGACCAGCGCGGCCTCGGTCGGCGCGGTGGCGGTGGTCAGCACGCCGACGCGTTGCCGCAGGCGGGTCGGCAGCACCTGCTGCACCTTGGCCAGCGCGCGGACGGAGGCGTCGGCGATGCCGTTGACCGGTTGCCGGGCGGTGGTGCGCAACCCGACCGCGATCGCCACGGCCTCGTCGTCGTCGAGCAGCAGCGGGGGCATGGCCGCGCCCGCCGCGAGCCGGTAGCCGCCGCCGACACCCATCGTCGCCTCGACCGGGTAGCCGAGCTCGCGCAACCGCTCGATGTCGCGGCGCACGGTGCGGTGGCTGACCCCGAGCCGCTCGGCCAACTCGCTGCCGGGCCACTCACGCGGCATCTGGAGCAGGGACAACAGGCGCAGTAGTCGACCTGGCGTGTCGGTCACGGCACTCATCATGCCCTATGAAGTAGGACCGGCGCTGACCTAGATTGCACCTAGCCTGAAATACATGACCAAAGTCGTACCTGAGGGTTATCACACAATCACCCCATGGCTCATCAACCGTGAGGCCGGAAAACTCATCGATTTCTCGAGCGCGGCGCCACCGTCGTCACCGAGCCGACCGAGCTGTTTGGCCGACCCGGCCTTCACCGCCGCGATGGCCTATGTGCAGAGCGCCGAACTGTTGCCCACAGCGCCGCCCACTGCTCCGCGGTGAGGTCGCGTGGCAGGGCGTTGGCCGGCATCCGGTGCGCGTGCAGCCAGTCGCGCGCGACGGCAGCCGGCACACCGGCCGACCGCGTCAGGATCTCCCGCAGGCCGTAGCCGCGACCGGTGAAGACGCGATGCACGAAGTGTTGGTACGGCTCCCGTTCGGCGACCAGCGGCGTGGGCCTGCGATGGACCACCAGCAGTCCCCCGTCGACGGCGGGCACCGGGCGGAAGGCGTGTCTGGACACCCGGGAGTGGACGGTGAAGTCGAACCACGGCCACATCCGGGCGGTGAGCAGGCTGGCGCCGCCGATCCCGGCCCGCCGGCGCGCCACCTCCCACTGCACCAGCAAGACGGCCGTCCGCCAGTGCGGCGCGGCGAGCAGCCACCGCAGCGTCGCGGTGGTGATGTGGAACGGCACGTTGCCGACGACGACGCCCGGCTTGGAGCGGAGGCGATGGAACAGGATGTCCTCGTTGAGCACGGTGACGTGACCCGGCATGTCCTCGGCGAGACGTTTGGCCCGGCGCGGGTCGACCTCGACGGCGGTCAGCGGCCGGTCGAGCCGGCTCAGCGGCCGGGTCAACGCGCCGTCACCTGGGCCGATCTCCAGGATCGGGCCGTCGGCGGCGGCAACGAGGTTCGTCACGTCGGCGATCACCGACGCGTCGACGAGAAAGTTCTGACCCAGCTCGTGGCGACCACGATTGTGGCGAGACATGAGAAGTGCTCCGCGAGGTTGGCGACGGAGCCGGGCAGCACGAAAAGCCGCACCGGCAGCGGACCGGACGCGGCGGAGCTGAGCGAAGAGGAAGGTCGGATCAGCTCGCCGCTAGGCGATGCGGATCCGAATGTTCAAAGCTCCCATGCGCCGCACGTTACCAGCGCGGGCAACTGGTTTTCAGAGCACGCGGCGCAGCCACTCCTCGACGCCCGCGATGTGCACCGTGGCCCACGACCGGGCCAGGTCGGGCTGGCGGCTGGAGATCGCGTCGACGATCGCCTGGTGCTGCTCGCGGGTCCGGGCGGCGGCACCCTCCTGGGTCAGGCCGCGCCAGATGCGGGCCCGCATGGTCGGCCCCGACAGGCCCTCGACCAGCGAGGCGAGCACCGCGTTGTCGGTGCCGACCGCGATCTGCCGGTGGAACTCGATGTCGTTGGCGACCAGTGCCTCGATCGTCGGCTGGTCGCCCAGGTCGTCGAGGACGAGCTGGAGCTTGTCGATGTCGTCGTCGAGCATCCGCTCGGCGGCCAGCGCGGCCGCCGCCGGCTCGAGGACCCGGCGGACCTCCAGGAACTGCAGCACCGTGTCGTCGCGGTGGAAGTCGACCACGAAGCTCAGCGCGTCGAGCAGCAGGTTGGGTTCGAGGCTCGTGACGTACGTGCCGTCGCCCTGGCGCACGTCGAGCACGCGGATCATGGACAGCGCCCGGACCGCCTCGCGGAGGGAGTTGCGGGACAGGCCCAGCCGCTCGGCGAGATCGGCCTCCTTGGGCAGCCGGGCGCCCGGGCCCAGCTCGCCGGACACGATCATGCCCTTGATCTTGTCGATCGCCTCGTCGGTCAGTGCCATTCCGCCCACCCTCCGCGGTGAAATCTACGCGGACAGCCGGTAGACGCGGGTCGCCGTGTCGCCCAGGATGGCTGCCCGTTCGGTCTCGGAAAGCACGCCGAGCGCGTCGAGCAGCGCCGACCGGACGACACCGTACGTGCCGGCCAGCAGGCACACCGGCCAGTCCGATCCGAGCATCAGCCGGTCGGGGCCGAAGAACTCGAGGGCGCCGGCCACGTACGGGCGCAGGTCGTCGACCGTCCACCGTCGCCAGTCGGCCTCGGTGACGAGCCCGGACACCTTGGCCGTCGCGTTCGGGCAGGCGGCCAGCGGCGCGATCGCCGCCCGCCACTCCGCGAGGCCCTCGGCGCCGGCGGTGATCCGCGGCTTGCCCAGGTGGTCGAGGACGAACCGCACGTCGGGCAGCGCGGCCGCAGCCCGGGCCGCGGACGGCAGCTGGTCCACCCGCACCACGAGGTCGAACGCGAGCCCTGCGGCGCCGATCGTGGCCAGCCCGGCGCGTACGTCCGCGCGGTCCAGGTAGTCCTGCTCCTCGCCCTGCACCGGGGCGCGGATGCCGACGAGC
>NZ_JBFAIU010000412.1:0-5932 GCF_040654855.1 Asanoa sp. NPDC050611 | reverse complement strand
CGGCAGCCCGATCAGCGCGCCGAGCCCGATCGTCATGGACCAGAACGTGCCCGGCATGCGCCTGCGCAGCCCGCCCATCGCAGACATCGAGTTGCCGCGTCGCTGCCACCTCCGCCGCGCGCCGCGCCCAAACCCCAACCCGGCGACAGTCCCGGGATTCTGGCCGCAAGCTCGGGGGTTCTCTGCAACGGCAGCCGCACATTTACGACCCGAGGCTCTGCGGCGGGCTGGGTTCCCAAACCCAACCCTGCGGAAGTCCCGGGTTCGTGGCCGCAAAGCTCGGAAGTTCTCTGGAACGGCAGCCGCATATTCACGACCCGAGGCTCCGCGGCGGGCCGGGTTCCCAAACCCAATCCTGCGGCAATCCCGGGATAGGGGCCGCGAAGCTCGGAACTCCACTGCAACCGCAGACTCACGACGCGCCGGCTCCGCGGCGGGCCGCGCTCCCAGACCCCAACCCGGCGTCCGTCAACTACGACGCACGTCCGCCGGCGGCCACCGGCATCCGTGCGTCCCGGAGGAGCGCCACGGGGCGTGAGCCGGAATCGGTCATCCGGCCGGCGATCGTCTCGAGTGGACCAGCGGCGGTTACAGGCTGCTCGGGTTGCGCCTTGTGTGCAGGGTTTCCGGCGACAGGACGTGCTCCGGGCCTTCACCCCGTTCGTGGATCTGCCAGTAGTGCGGTGCGATCGTGGCCGGGTCGGTGTCGTCCGGTGCGAACGACAGCGGGACATGGGCCGCGTACACACCCTTGTCCGCCAACGCGTCGTGCAGGTTCAGGACCCAGTTGCGTAGCGCCGCACACGCGATGCCGACGTTGCCCATCGCCGGCGTCGGCGAGACCGAGCACGGCCCCGTCGTGAAGAGCAGCGTGCCGCTGCCGCGTTCGATCATGTCCGGTAGCACCTGGCCCGTCGCCGTGATCGCGCCGTGGACGTAGAAGTCCAGATGCGGCTGGACGTTGGCCACGCTCACCTCCAGCGGCCCCGCCAGCACCATCCCCGGCTGCGGCCCGCGTGGCGCCGGCGAGAACTCCAGCACCTCCACCGGGTCGTGGTTCGCGGCGATGTCCTTGAACGCCCGCACCAGGCTCGGGCGGTCCAGGATGTCCGCCGGATACGCGGCCGCCGTGATGTCGGCGGCCGACAGCGACGCGACCATCTCCGCCAATGTGGACTCGCGGCGGGCGATCAGGGCCACCTCGAAGCCCTCCGCGCCGAAGACCCGGGCGATGGACAGGCCCAGCCCCGGTCCCGCACCGACGATCGCGATCGTGGGCATCAGCGGCGTGTGTCGACGACGAGCTTGCCGAGCTTGTGGTGGCCGAAGTCCGTCAGTGCCCTCGCCGCGTCCGACATCGCGTACGTGTGCGTGATCGGCGCCCGCAGCGCGCCCGAGGCGAGCGCGTCCAGGATCGTGCCGATCGACTCCCGCGTCGCGGTCGGCATCACCGGCGTCACCGTGATGTCGGACCGGCCGACCGTGTCCGCCGAAGCACCGGTCGCCGAGGAGAGGCGGCCACCGGCCGGCAGCAGTGCCGCCAGCGCCGCACCGTCGCCGGCCGCCTGCACGATCGCCGTCAGGTTCGGCGGGGCGGCGAGTCCGTTGGTGTAGTCGACCGTCTCGTTCGCACCGAGCCCGCGGACGAACTCGGTCGCCTCGCCGGGGCGCGCCGTCGCGTACACCGTGGCACCTCGCGCCCTGGCCAACTGCACCGCGAACGCACCGACGCCGCCGGTCGCGCCGGCGACCAGCACGGTGTCGGAAGAGGTGAGGGAAAGGGCGTCGACCAGCGCCGCGGCGGTGATCGCGGCCAGGCCCGCGGCCGCCGCCTGCTCCTCGCTGATGCCCGGCGGCAGCGGTGCGACGCTGCGCGCGTCGAACACCAGCGTGTCGGTGAGCGCGCCCCGGGCCAGCGACATCCCGGTGATGACGCCGGCCACCCGGTCGCGGGGACGGATCGACGCGACGCCCGGGCCGACCCGCTCGACCGTGCCGGCGAAGTCGCGACCGAGCACGACAGGGAAATGATGGGGCACGGAGTCCCACAGCAACCCGGCACCCGTCGCGGCGTCGATCCCGTTGACCGAGGCCGCCTCCACCGCCACCCGGATCTGCCCGGGGCCTGGGTTGGGGACGGGAACCTCCAGCACAGCGGGGCTCTGGTCGCGCCCGGCGACCGCCAGTGCTCGTGCCATCGCGAGACCACCTCACCTAACCGGGGGATTGTCCCTGCTTAGCTCCTTCTGCGACGCTAGCACGACCGGGGATCAATCCCCGGTTACCGTCGTAAGGTATCTGCCATGTCTCCCGGGAGCCTACGGGCCGACGCCGAGCGTAACCGCCGCCAACTCGTCGACGCCGCTCGCGCGGTTTTCGCCGCGCGCGGCCTCGACGCGCCGCTGGACGACATCGCGCGGCGCGCGCGCGTGGGCAACGCCACCCTCTACCGCCGCTTCCCGCACCGGCGGGACCTGGTCGGCGCGGTCTTCGTCGAGCCGCTGCGCGAGGTGGTCACCGCCGCCCGCACCGCGCTCGACGACCCGGACCCGTGGCGGGCGTTCGCCGACCACCTGACCTACCTCTGCGAGCTGCAGGCCCGCGACCGCGCGCTCGCCGAGCTGCTCACCGCGCGGATGTCCGAAGTGGACGAGCTGGACGACCTGCGCGACATCGCCTTCGACTACCTGACCGCGCTGATCGACCGGGCCCGGGCCGCCGGTGCGCTGCGCGCGGGAGTCGACCACGCCGACGTGGTGCTGATCCTCATGGCCAACGCCGGCCTGGTCGAGCGGACGGCCGCGAGCGCACCGGACGCCTGGCGCCGGCACCTGGGCTACGTGCTCGACGGCCTGCGCCCGACCGGCCTGCCGACGCCGGTCCCGCCGGCCAGGAAGCAGGCGGAACCCCTGCCCGGATAGAGCCGGCCGCGCGCAGGGGCGCAGAATGTCCGTCGTGCCCGTCACCGTGATCACCGAGCCGGGCGACGAACGGCTCGCCGACTACCGGGCGCTGACCGACGTCGAGCTGCGCACCCGCTGGGAACCCCCGCACGGCCTCTTCATCGCCGAGGGCGAACTGGTGCTGCGCCGCGCCCTCCGGGCCGGCTACCGCCCCCGGTCGTTCCTCGTCGACGAGAAGCGCGTCGACCAGATCGGCGACCTCGAACAGACCGCTCCGGTGTACGCGGCCGGCCAGGCCGTCCTGGAGCAGGTGACCGGCTTCCACGTGCACCGGGGCATCCTGGCCAGCTTCCATCGCCGCCCGCCGGTGGACGTCGACACCGTGCTGGCCGACGCCCGTCGGGTCGCCGTCCTGGAGGACGTCAACAACCACACCAACCTCGGCGCCGTTTTCCGGGGTGCCGCCGCGCTCGGCATCGACGGGGTGCTGCTGTCGCCGACCTGTGCCGACCCGCTCTACCGGCGGAGCATCCGGGTCAGCATGGGCGAGGTGTTCGCGATCCCGTACGCCAGGTTCGCGCGGTGGCCGGCCGGGCTGGCCGAGGTCCGCGCGGCCGGGTTCACGGTGCTGGCCATGACACCGACCCCGGACGCCGTGCCGATGCAGCGGCTGACGCCGGCGCAGCGGGAGCGGGCCGCGTTGCTCCTCGGCGCCGAAGGGCCCGGCCTGACCCCGGCGGCGCAGGCCGCCAGCGACCTGCGGGTGGTGATCCCGATGCGGCGTGGCGTCGACTCGCTGAACGTGGCCGCCGCGGCGGCGGTCGCGTTCTGGGAGCTGGGCCGCGACGACCTAGCGTGAGGCGTCGATCAGCGCGCGCAGGGCGGCGCAATGCGTGTCGTAGGCCGTCCGCCCCTCAGGCGTGATCCGGTAGGTGGTGCCGCCACCCCGACCGTGGCCGAGCTTCGTGGCGCTGACGTAGCCCGCGGACTCCAACGTGGACATCTGCCGCGACAGGTCCGAGTCGCTGATGCCCAGATGGTCCTTCAGGAACCGGAACGTGACGGTCGGCGCGTTGGCCAGGACGGCCATGGCGCCCAGCCGCTTGGGCACGTGGATGACCGGATCCAGCCCGTCGATCACCGCAGCCGCGCCCGGGTCGCGGCGGCGGCCGCGGCATAGCGCCGCTCGTAGACCGTCAGGCCGACCGTCACGAGGACGAAGGAAGTGCCGGCGGCCGCGGGGACGCCGACCAGCCACCACACGAGCCAGACGGCCAGGGCGACCAGCGGCAGCGCGGCGAAGTATGCGCGCCACACCCGGGCGATCTCCGGCGGTGGCGTGCCGGTGCCCGGCATGGGAAGCGCACCGTGGCGGCGCCGCATCCAGACGAGGAACAGGAGCTCGAGGGCGATCAGGGCGGCCAGCGAGCCCACGAACAGGCCGACGCTCTCGCGCCACCAGGTGAACGTGCCGACCAGGGCGGCGACCCAGGCGCCGACGGACACCGCGTACCACCACGGTGTGGGCGGGTAGGTGACGTAGGGAGCGGCGGCTCCGCGCTCGGCCGCCGCGAGCTCGCCCGCCAGCCCAATACTTTCCATGGCGGAAAGTTATGCGATAACTTTCCAGTTCCGCAAGTAAGGGCTCAGCCCGCGGGCAGCAGCTTCGCGTACGTCTCCGGCACGAAGTGCGGGCCGCCCGGCGTGAACACGTCCGAGTCCGACGCCGCCGACCATGCCTCCGCCGGCACGGCCGCGACCAGCGCCGTCACCACCGGCGTGCCGGACCACGCCGGCTGCCGCGCCAGCAGCCCGAGCGCGACCAGTGACTCCTCGACCTCACCCACGCACTCGAACGGCTTGTGCCCGTCGATGCCGAGGATCTCCAGGTAGCCCGGGATCTGCGCCGGGTCGGCGAACAGGTCGAGCCCGAAGATCTCGACGAGCCGCGCGGGCGCCATGAACGGTGCCATGGCCAGGAAGACGAACCGGCACTTCGGGCAGTGCCCGCACCACCGCGCGGTCGCGTCCCGCAGCTTGAACGCCTGGTTGCAGCTCGTCACCACGGCGTCGTAGCCGATGAAGCCCGCGAAGAGCCTGGCGATGTGCAGTTCGGAGAGCGTACGCAGCAGCGAGAAGTAGGGGTCGACGAGCCCGGCGTGTGCGGCCAGCGCGGCCCGCAGGAGCCCCTCGGCCTCGACACCCTTCGACCACTGGTGGTTGATCTCCTGACCGTTCCAGATCAGGTTGGGGTCGGACGCCGAGCGCTCGTTGGACATCACCACCGGCCCGAGCCCGTGCAGCACCGCGGTGGCCACCGCGATCAGCGAGTTGATCGCCGTGACCGGGATGTGCCCGTTGCGGGCGCCGAGGCCGTTGAGCTCGAGCAGCGCCGGGTCGAGCCGCCGGCGGGCGGCCAGCGCCGGCACGCCGGAGGCCGCGTTGACCGCCTCGATGATCCGGTTGGGGTTGACGGAGAACGGCACGGGGTCGAAGCCGCCGGCCCGCAGCGTCTCCAGCGTGACGATCGAGTCCTTGCCGCCGCCGACCGCCGACAGCGGCCGCCCCTCGGTCAGCTCGGGCACCGCCGGCACGGGCTCCGCGGAACCCGGTGCGGCCGGCGCCAGCGACAGCACGTGCGGCAGGTCGTTGCGGTACGCGTACTCCGCGAGGCCCTTGGTGTAGACCGCGGTGACGTAGTCGAGCACCGGGCCGGACACGGGCGCGGGCAGCTCGAGCCGCGGCGGGGCGGCCGCCTTGTAGTAGCTCACCCCGGCGACCAGGTGGAGCAGGGAGAGCACCTGCCGGAACGCGGCGAGGCGGGCCGGCGACGGCGCGACCTCGGGCACCGGGAACGTGACGGTCTCGGTGAACGACAGGGCGCCCCCCGGACCGTCAAGCTCGTAACCGAGGGTCGCGACCCCGGTCGCGGGGTCGTACGACGAGGACGGGAACCGGAAGACCGCCATCTGGCCGAGGGCGCTGCGCCTCGACCTCGAACGCCGCGCCAACGAGGATCCGCTGACCGG
>NZ_JBFAIU010000411.1:0-5957 GCF_040654855.1 Asanoa sp. NPDC050611 | reverse complement strand
GGACCGTGGGGACCTGCCAGCCGTATTCGACCGAGTTGCGGACGATCCGGCGGATCTCGGCCAGCGGGCTCGGATCCAGACCGGGTCCATCGCGCGGTCGGGATCCCGGTGGAAGAGGCTGGCGCGTAGGCGGACGAAGACGCAGTTGCCCACGCGCTCGAGGATCGCCTGGCGGCGCAGTTCCGCGGCGAAGGCCGCCGCGCCGCGGTAGCGGTCGTCGCAGGCGATCGCCAGGCGGCGGCCGTCAGGAGCGTTGACCACGAAGTCGATCTGGTACGCGCCGAGCTTGAACCGCGGCACCGGGGCGAGGCCGGCCGCGGTCAGCCGGCGCCAGACCTCGCGGGTGAACTCGCTGTCCAGCACCCGCCCGTCGGCCGGCTCCGGGACGGGTGCCGGGCGCGTGGCGTACGAGAGCAGCAGCGCGCGGGCGTCGTCGCGGTTGAGCTCGCCGGCCGTCACCGAGTGGAAGAGGAAGAGCTGGTCGCGGGCCCGGGACGCGGCGACGTTGACCCGGCGGTGGTAGTCCCGCTTGGTGAACGCGCCGATCGGGCCGTCCGCGGTCGCGACCACCGTGGACAGCAGCACCACGTCGCGCTCGTCGCCCTGGAACGTGTAGGCGTCGCCGACCCGCAGGCTGCGCCGCTCCAGCTCGTCGGTGCCCAGCTCTTCGCGCAACCGGTGCTGCAGGTAGTCGGCCTGGCCGCTGGTCGAGAGCAGGCTCACCACGCCGATCGACCGGCCGTGGTACGCCGGGTCCGCGACCAGCGCCGCCACCTGGGACACCAGCGCCTCGGCCTCGGCGACGTTGACCTCGCCGTACTCCGGCAACGGGACCCGGCGCCCGTCGGGCACGTGGATCGCGGTGACCGCGGCGCCCAGCCCGGCCGGGCGGTCGGCGCGCAGCGGCTGAATCTTGCCGTCGTAGTACGTGTCGCTGGAGAAGGCGATGATCGCCGGCACGCTGCGGAAGTGCTCGGTGAGCAGGATCCGCTGCGGCGAGCGGCGCACCGCGTGGTCGTAGAGGCTGCTCTCGGTGTCGAAGTGCACCGCGGACGGCACCCCGGCCGGCGCCAGGTGCGTGCCGATCAGCGCGTTGACCCGGTCCGCCGGCAGGCCGACGAGCTGCGGACCGATCTGCTGGTCGTCGCCGACGACGACCGCGCGGTGGGCCAGGCCGAGCACCGGCAGCGCGAAGATGTCGGCCTGCGACGCCTCGTCGACCACGACGACGTCGAAGATCGGGCCGGCGCCGGGGAACTGCTCCAGGGCCCGGTCGACCGACATGATCCACACGGGAACGGCCGTGGCGGCCTCGGCCATCGCGCGCTGTGCGGCGGCCTGCCAGTGCGCCGCGGTCTTGCCCGTGCCCTTGCCGATCTTGCGCAGCGCGGCGGCCCAGTCGGCGAGGGCCGCCTTGCGGCGGTCGTCGAGCGTGCGCGCGACCTCGAGCCACGCCGAGCCGACCACCAGCTCGCCGGTCAGCCGCCGTTCCTGGTCACGGGCCCGCTCCAGGCGCCGGCCGAGCTCGTCGTCGCCGACGCCGTGCGTGCCCGCCACGTCGTCGAACCAGGTCTGCGCCTGCCGCCACGCCCAGGCCCGCAGCGCCGCTTCGCCACCGGCCGGCGTCTCACCCCGGTCGTAGGCGCCGGCCCACTGCGGCGCGACCGCCGCCAGCCGGGCACGCAGCGCCGCGTACCGGGTCGCGTCCGGCTTGACCGTCCACAGCCGACGGATCTCGGCGAGCGCGCCGTTCCAGGCCACCGCGTCCTCGGCGGACCAGGCCGCGGCCAGCGCGCGCAGCACCGGCGGGGCGCCCGGCGCGGCGGTGACCTGGGCCAGCCAGCCGCTCATCGCCCGCTGCTCGGCCTCGATCCGGTCGACGGTGAACACCGCCGACGTCGCCTCGGCCAGCTCGGCCAGGTCGGCGAGCGCGGGCGCGTCGACGGCGCGTGGGCAGGACGGCACCAGGACCGCGAGGGTGGTACGCAGGGCGGGCCAGCGCCGGCTCTCCCAGTCGAGCGCGTCCAGGGCCTCCGCCAGCAGCCGGCCCGCCCAGAGCTCCGGCTCGCCGCCGCCCGAGGCCGGCACGGGCGCGCCCAGCCGGCCGCCCCACTCGGCCCACCGCGCGGCGAGCTGCTCGCGGAGCTGCTGCCGCTGCACGCTGGCCACCAGCAGGTCGACGTCGTCGGCCGTGCGGGGCTGCTCGCCGTCGACCCGGCATCCGGCCACCAACCGGGCCAGGTCGCCGTGCGTCAGCCGGCGGACCGGCTTGCCGGCGGCGAACCGCTCCCGGACCTGGCCGAGCTGCTCGAGCAGCCGGCGTGGCTGGGCCGCGTGCGCCTCGCCGATCTCGACGCGGTGGCCGGACAGCGCCGCGGTGCGCCGGCCCAGCTCGGCGAGGATCCGCTGGCTCGCCGTGACCTGCTCGTCCCAGACGGCCTGCCAGCTCGGCTCGCGGATCAGCAGGCCGAGCCGGTCGGTCCAGCTGCCGGCCCGCCGGGTGAGCGTCTCCGCCGCGGTGCGCAGCGCGGCCGCCAGGTCGTCGACCCCGGCCGGGCCGAGCCGGCGGGCGCCGTCGAGGTCGACGCCGCGGTCGCGGGCCTGGTCGACCACCTTCACGGCGTCGCCGAGCGCCGCCCGCTGGGCCGCGACGGCCTCGCCGGACGGGAGCTGGCCGTCGGCCGGCAGCTCGGCCAGGGCGTGCACCCGGTCGGCCGGGGTGATCGCCCGCGCCAGGTCGCCGAGCAGGCCGAACTCCCCCGCCGTCAGCGGCGCCGGCGTGCCCGGCGGCACCGGGTCCGGCACGATGCCGTCCGCCGACGTGCGGCGCAGCCAGTCGCCGACCTCGGCCGGCGAGGAGGGCACTCCGCCGACCGGGTACGTGGCCGTCTCCCGCTCGGCCACCGCGAGCAGCTCGCCGCGGGCCGCGCCGTAGCGGTCGTGTGCCGCGTCGATGTCGGCGGTGATCCGGGCGATCTCGTCGGCGGCGGCGTCCCGGTCGAGGGTGGCCGCCCGGTCCGACAGCTCGCGGGCCGCGATCTGCAGCTGCACGAGCTGGTCGGCGGAGCGGCCGAGCACGGCCAGGCACAGGGGCTGGATCTCGGCCGGCAGCCCGTCGCGGAGCACCCGCAGCGGGTCCTCCTTCTGCGCGAGCACCAGCACGCGCTTGCCGTGCGCGACCAGGTGGCAGATCAGGTTGCGGATCGTGTGCGTCTTGCCGGTGCCGGGCGGGCCCTGCACGGCGACCGTGCGGTGCGCCGCCAGCCGGGCCGCGATCGACTCCTGCGCCTCGTTGGTCGCCATCGGCATGAGCAGGCGCTCGCCGGTGCGTACCCACGCGTCGGGGTCGTCGTCGGGCATCACCAACGCGCTCGGCTCGTGGGCGAGGATGCCGGCCAGCGCGCCGACCCGCCCGTCGCCCGGCGCGGCCAGCCGGTCCCGCTCGGCTTCCAGGAAGCGGCGGACCATCCGCTGGCGCGGGCGGAGGAACAGCACACCGGTGTCGTGTACGTGCGGCTCGTCGAGCGGGTCGGCGCCGAACCGCAGCCGGGGCTCGAAGCCGAGGCGGCGCAGCGCGCGGCCGGCGAACGCCTGCCGCTCGTCGGCGTCCCACGGGTCGACCTCGACGTGGCCGCCCGGGCCCGCGAGGTCGAGCAGGTCGCCGACCCGGCGGTTGTCGAGCCCGCCGAGGGCGTCGACCTGGAGCCGGGCCGGCCCCTGCGGGTGCACGGTGACCGTGGTGGTCTCCGGGTCGTAGTCGATCGCGACCGGCGTGGCGAGCAGCGGATAGCGGACCGGCTCACCGCCGACCGGCGCGTCGAGGATCGCGTGGCCCCAGACGAGCTCGACCCGCGCGGAGTCGATGTCGACGCGGTAGCGCAGGTCGTAGAGGCGGTCGTGCAGGGCCCGGGCGGCGGCGGCCCGCCGGTGCTCCGTGGCCCACGGTCGCCACTCGTCGTCGAGCCACGCGGTGAACGCGGCCGTGCGGTCCTCGTCGTCGGACCCTTGCAGCGTGGGCGGGTGGTCCGGCGTCAGGTCCCAGACGAGGTGGCGCAGCAGCGGCCGCGGGATCGACGGTGCCGGCGGTGGGCCGGGGCGGCCGACCCGCAGCCAGCCGGCGCCGGGCTGACGCGGGCCCAACTCGACCGCGGGGTGCGTGGGGAGGTCGTCGTGCCAGAACGCGTCGCCCGTCGGCACCGCGCGGACCGGCTTGTCGAGCAGGGCCCGGACGGCGAGCAGGTATTCCGCGAGCGCTCCGGCGCGCTCGCGGACCTCATGTGGCGCGTCAGCGCCCTCCCGATCCATCGCCTAACGACGGTATCGCGATGGGGCCAGTGGTGCGAAAGTTCACGCTGTGTTTCAGGCCGCCTGGACCGCTGGTCGGCGGAGGTCAAAACCAAGAAACCTCACGCGGGGCGGTCGTGAACCAGCTCCCGGACCGCGGCGTACTGCTCCCGGATCGCGGGCACCGGGCGGGCGTCGTAGCTCTCGGTCCGGCCGGTCGCCCAGGCGGGCGGCGCCGGCTGGTCGGAGACGACCCAGGCGGCCTGGCGGGCGGCGCCGTCGGCGACGTACTCCCCCGGCGCCGGCACGACGACGCCGCAGCCGAAGACCTCCGGGGCGATCCGCCGGACCGCCTCGCTGCGCGCACCGCCGCCGATCAGGATGACCCGGTTGACCGCGGCGCCCTCGGCGATCAGCGCGTCGAGACCGTCGGCGAGCGCGCAGAGCATGCCCTCGACCGCGGCCCGGGCGAAGTGCGCCGGCGTCGAGGTCTTGAGGGTCAGGCCGTGCACGGCGCCGGTCGACAGCGGCCGGTTGGGGGTCCGCTCGCCCTCCAGGTAGGGGACCATGACCAGGCCGTCAGCGCCGGCCGGCACCGAAGCGGCCAGCTCGGCGAGCCGGCTGTGGGTCACGCCCAGCATGGTCGCCGCGGCGTCGAGCACCCGGGCGGCGTTGAGCGTGCAGACCAGGGGCAGGAAGCGGCCCGTGGCGTCGGCGAACCCGGCCACGATGCCGCTCGGGTCGGCCGCGGGCAGGTCGGCGACGCTGAACACCGTGCCGGACGTGCCGATCGAGACGACCACGTCACCGGGCTGGGCGCCGACGCCGAGCGCGGCGGCCGCGTTGTCGCCCGTGCCCGGGCCGAGCACGGCGCCACCCGGCATGGTGCCGGCCCGGCCGGTCGGTGCCAGCACGGTCGGCAGGTGCGGCTCCCGCCCGAAGGCGAGCGAGAGCAGGTCGTTGCGGTAGACGCCGGTGGCCGGCGACCAGTAGCCGGTGCCACTCGCGTCGCCGCGGTCGGTGCGCAGGTCGCCCAGCGCGCCGGTGGCCCCGAGCTTCCAGGTCAGCCAGTCGTGCGGCAGGCAGACGGCGGCGGTGCGGTCGGCGCTGGCGGGCTCGTGCTCGGCCAGCCAGCGCAGCTTGGTGATCGTGAAGCTGGCCACCGGCACGGAGCCGACGGCGTCGGCCCAGGCCTTCGGGCCGCCCAGCTCGGCGGTCAGGTCGGAGGCCGCCTGCGCCGAGCGGGTGTCGTTCCAGAGCAGGGCGGGGCGCACGACCTCGCCCGACTCGTCGAGACAGACCATCCCGTGCTGCTGGCCGCCGACAGCGACCGCGGCCACGTCGTCGAGGCCGCCGGCCTGGCGGCTGGCCTCGGTCAGGGCGCGCCACCACGCGTCCGGATGCACTTCCGTGCCCTCCGGATGCGTGGCGCGCCCCTCGCGGACCAGCGCGCCGGTCTCGGCGTCGCGGACCACCACCTTGCACGACTGCGTGGACGAGTCGATGCCGGCGACCAGCGGCATAGGTCTGTCTCCTTCACCCTGGATCTTCAGGTTTGGATCTGCGCCGTCCGAAGGACCAGGCCGACAGCGAGGCCGACGCCCAACGCCGCCTCGCGGAGCTGACCACCGACGACCCCACGAACCCGAACCTGAAGCCGGCCTGCCCGGCGA
>NZ_JBFAIU010000410.1:0-5958 GCF_040654855.1 Asanoa sp. NPDC050611 | reverse complement strand
ACCTGCTTGAACTCGTCGAGGTCGAGCAGCAGCACCGCCCGGCCGCCGTCGTGGGTGCCGCTGTGGCGGCCGGCGGCCCCTGCTGCCGCCGGCCCGCGCGGCGACCGGCCGCCCGCCGGCTCCGCAGCGGCAGGTGGTCGAGGCGCTGGTCTACCGCGACCGGGCCGGCATACCGTGGCGGGACCTGCCGCACCGCTTCGGCCCGTGGCAGACCGCGTGGAAACGCCACCGGCGCTGGACGACGGACGGCACCTGGGACCGCGTGCGGAGTGCCCTCTAGACCGGCCGCAGGAACGGGACGAGCTCGACGGCACCCGGGCCGAAGCGCTCGTCGGCCGCGCGGCGGGTCTCGTCGGTGGCCACGTAGATCCTGGCACTGACGCGGTTGGCCACGACGTCGATCCCGGCTTGGAAGACGCCCGGGAAGGACTTCTCCACTCCGGCCTGGATGCGCTCCAGTTCGGCGGTCGTGCGGGTCGCGGGCGAGACGCACAGGGCGCCGCCCCAGACCCGCCGCAACCGCTTCTCGTGCGTGGCCGGGTCGCCGGTGGTGCGGACGTTGAGGACCAGCGTCCTCGGGTCGTTGGTGTCGTCGCGCAGGTCGACCCAGAGACCCCCGGCGTCCGGAGTGGACGCGACCAGTGCGCGCGCCCGCTCCAGCGCGGCGTCGGTGGCCTTCGCGTCGTCGACGACCCGCCAACCGCCCGCGGGCGCGGGACACGGGCTGGTGAAGTCGGGCGAGCTCCGGTCCGCCGGCGGGCGCGGCGGGCCCGGTGGCTCGGTGAGCGTCAACCGCGATCCGTCGTAGGTGCCCGTCACCTCGAACCGCCCGAACCGGGTGGCGCCGCGGGTGGTGTGTGCGACGGCGTCCCAGGACCAGCCGGCGATGTCGAGCCCCTGGCACTGCGGCACGAGCGAAGCCGTGGCCGTCTCGCACAGCTGCGGGCCGTGGGTCGCGTCCTCGATCACGAAACCGGACCCGCGGTAGCGCTGCGCCGGACTGCTCTCGGCGACGGCGAGGTCCGGGCCGGGCTCCCGGGCCTCGGCGGCGTCGCAGCCCGCCAGGCCCACCACCGCGACGACGAGCAGGACGCGGGCCTTCACAGCGGCTCCAGGAAGCCGGTCAGCCGGACGGTGCCCGGCCCGAACCGGGCGTCCAGCTCGCGGCGGCGGTCGTCGGTGGCGACGTAGACCTCCGCGCTGACCTGGTTGGCCACGACGTCGACGCCGGAGGTGAGGATCCCGGGCAGCGTGGCCAGCTCGGCCTGGACCCGCTGGAGCTCCGCGCTCGTGCGTCGCGCCGGCGAGACGCACAGCGCGCCACCCCAGACCGCCCGCAGCCGCCGCTCGTGCGCGGTGACGTCGCCGGTGGTGCGGGCGTTGAGCACGAGCTTTCTCGGGTCGTTCTCGCCGCCGTTCTGGTCGATCCAGGCGCCCGCCGCGCCGGGCGCGGACTCGGCCAGCGCCAACGCCTGTTGCAACGCCGCGTCGGTGGCCGTGGCGTCGTCGACGACCCGCCAGCCACCGGGCGGCGGGGGACAGGGGCTGGTGAAGTCCGGCATCGCCGCGGCGCGGGGCGCGCCGGGCGGCCGGGGCGGCTCGGCCAGCGTGAACCGCTTCCCGTCGTACGTGCCGACGATCTCGAAGGTGCCCCACCGCGTGCCGGCGACGTTCTGGTGATCGAGCCCGTCCCAGGACCACCCGACGACGTCGGGGCCACCGCACTGCGGCGGCAGAGACGTGGCGACATGCTGGCACAGCTGCGGCCCGTGCTCGGCGCTCTCCAACACGGTCCCGACGGCCCGGTAGCGACCGGCGTAGCTCTCGGAGGCGAACGGGCTGTCGTCCGGCTCGGGCTCGGGCGGTTCGGCGGCGAACGACGGGCCCTCGGGCTCACCGCAACCGGCGAGCGGCGTGATCAGCAGGCCGGTGAGCACGAAGGCGAGCAACAGGCGTGGCTTCACACCTACTGCGACGCGGCCGGGACGACGACGGTTCCGATCGATCCCGGCGACGCCTCACAGCAGGCCCGCGGCCATCGCGGTGGTGACGGCCGCCGTGCGGTCGTTGACGCCCAGCTTCGCGAACGTGCGCAGCAGGTGGGTCTTCACCGTCGCCTCGCTGATGTGCAGGGCGCGGGCGATCTCGCCGTTGGAGAGTCCGCGGGCCACCAGGCGCAGCACCTCGACCTCCCGGGCCGACAGGCTCTCGGCGCGCGGGTGGCGCACCCGGTGCAGCAGGCGGGTGGCGACCGACGGGCTGAGCACCGTCTCGCCCCGGGCCGCCGCCCGCACCGCCGACACCAGATCCGCGCGGGAGGCGTCCTTCAGCAGGTAGCCGGCGGCGCCGGCCTCGACCGCGCGCAGGATGTCGGCGTCCGTCTCGTAGGTCGTCAGCACCACCACCCGTGTCGCCGGCTGCGCGGCCAGGAGCTGGGCGGTCGCGCCCACCCCGTCGAGGCCCGGCAGGCGCAGGTCCATCAGCACCACGGCCGGGCGCAGCGCCGCCGCGGCGGTCAGCGCCTCCGCGCCCGACGCGGCCTCGCCCACCACCGTGATGTCCGGCTCCCCGGAGAGCAGGCCTCGGACGCCGGCCCGGACCACCGGGTGGTCGTCGACCAGCAACACCGTGATCACGCCGGCACCTCCACGCGGACCGTCGTGCCGGCGCCCAGCTTCGAGTCCACCGCCACCGAGCCTCCCACCTGCGCCACCCGCGTCCGCATCCCGGACAGGCCGAATCCGGCGGCCGGCGCCGCCGGGTCGAACCCCGGACCGGCGTCGCACACCGTCAGCGTCACCCCGGACCCGCCGTAGGACAGCGTCACCTCGGCCGGACCTCGCGCGTGCTTGCGGACGTTGGTCAACGCCTCCTGCGCGGCCCGCAGCAACACCACGTCCAGACCGGTCGACAGTGGACGGACCGAGCCGTGCACGGCCATCGTCGGCGACAGGCGGCGCAGCGCGTCGACCAGCGAGCGCCCGTCGAGCAACGCCGGCGTCAGGGCCGCCACGAGCGCCCGGGCCTCGTCGAGGTTGTCGCGCGCCGTGTCGAGCGCGAGCGCGAGATGGCCGTCGGCCCGGGCCGGGTCGGCCCGCGCCGCCTGGATCAGCATCACCACGCTCGACAGTCCCTGCGCGATCGTGTCGTGGATGTCGCCGGCCAGCCGCTGCCGTTCGGCGAGCGTGCTGAGCCGCGCCACCTCGGCCCGCGACATCTCCAGTTCGCGGATCAGTGCCGCCCGCTCGTCGCTCTGCCGGAGGATCCGTTGCGACCAGGTGCCGAAGATGGTCGACACGGTGACGATCACCACGGCCGTCGGCAGCAGCTCGCCGAAGAGCACCGCCGCGTCCCCGTCGACGATCCAGAACACCACCACGTGCACGCTCGTGAACAGCGCGGCGGCCACCACCGCGAACCGGGCCTGCAGCGCCATGAAGCACTGTGGACAGAGCGCGAACAGCACGAACGACGCGCCGCTGACCAGGGCCACCGCGGGGACGTACAACAGGAACGCGCCGAGCACGTAGGCCAGACCCCGCCAGCCCGACTCCTCGTCGCGGATGAAGCGGCGACCGATCAGCACGTACCAGATCCCGATCGCACCCAGCAGC
This sequence comes from Asanoa sp. NPDC050611, assembly GCF_040654855.1. Lineage (NCBI taxonomy): Bacteria > Bacillati > Actinomycetota > Actinomycetes > Micromonosporales > Micromonosporaceae > Asanoa > Asanoa sp. NPDC050611. Next base: position 2,344 of record NZ_JBFAIU010000410.1, on the reverse strand, counting down.
CCGGCTGACGTCCAGCCCGCGGCGGGCGAGGCCGCGGTGCGCAGCACGAACACCGCGACCCCGACCCCGACCACCGCGAAATAGGCGTCGAACCAGTGGAACCGGGTCACCCACGCCGACTCCAGCGGAACGTGGTCAGACATAGCACCAGTCCTCCGATGCACCAGGCGGCGAGCACGAGTGCGGTGCGCCCATGCTCCCACGACGGCACGACCTCCTGGGGCAGGATGCTGTCCGGCAGGAACGCCGACCGGAAGCCCTGCGCCATCCACTTGAGCGGGAACACCGAACCGAGCTGGATCACCCAGTCCGGCAGCGCACCGACGGGCGTGTAGTAGATGCCGGAGATGAAGCCCAGCACCACGTACGGCAGGTTGAGCACCGCCGCGGCGCTGCGCGCGGTGCGCGGCACCGCGCTGGCCGCGACCCCGAGCAGGCCGCAGGCGACCACACCGAGCCCGAACGCCCAGGCGAACGTCAGCCACCGCGCCGGCGACGCGGGCAACGGGAGGTCGAACAGGACGAACCCGATCGCGACGATCAGCACGACCTCGAGCACGGTCACCGCGACCACGAGCAGGACCTTCCCGATGAGGTACGCCAGGGGCGGCATCGGCAGACCGCGCAGCCGCTTGAGCGTGCCGTCGTCCCGGTCGGTGGCGATCCCGATGCCCAGGTTGACGAAGGTCGTCGAGGCGACCCCGGCCGCGACCATCGACGGCACGAGGTACTGCGCGGACGTCACGGTCGACCCTTCGTAGACGCCGCTGAACAGCGAACCCAGCAGCGTGAGCAGCACGACCGGCAGCGCGAAGGTGAACACGACGGCGTCCCGCTCCCGCCAGAACTGCCGCAGCTCGACACCGGCCCGCGCCGCGCTCAGGGAAACCACGCTCATCTCGTGCCTCCGATCAGCTCCAGGTAGACGTCCTCCAGCGACGGCCGGGTGACGGACAGGCCCGGCACCGGCCCGCCGTACGAGGCGGTGAGCCGGGCGACCACGGCCGCCGGGTCGGTGGTCCGCTCGCGGCCGTCCCGCCAGGAGACCGTGGCCTCGTCGCGCGCGCCCAGCGCGGCCGGCGCACCCTCGGCGACGACCCGCCCGCCCGCGATCACGGTGACCACGTCGGCCAGCGCCTCCGCCTCGTCGAGGTAGTGGGTGGTGAGCAGGACGGTGGTGTCACCGAGCCCGCGCACGACCGACCAGAACTGCCGCCGCGCCTGCGGGTCGAACCCCGTGGTCGGCTCGTCGAGGAAGAGCAGCCGCGGCCGCCCGACGATGCCGAGCGCGACGTCGAGCCGGCGCCGCTGCCCACCGGAGAGCCGGCGCACGCGGCTGTCCCGCTTCTCGGCCAGCCCGACCAGCTCGAGCGTCTCGTCGAGCGGGCGCGGCCGCGGGAAGTACCGGGCGACGTGCCGGACGATCTCGGCCACGGTCAGCTCGCCCGCGTCCGCGGTCTCCTGAAGCACGATGCCGATCCCGCGCCGCCAGCCGAGCCCGCCCCGTGCCGGGTCGACTCCGAGCACGGTGACCGTCCCGCCGTCGCGGGCCCGGTGCCCTTCCAGGATCTCCACCGTCGTGGTCTTGCCGGCGCCGTTGGGTCCGAGCAACGCCCGCACCTCGCCGTGCGCGATGTCCAGGTCGAGCCCGTCCACCGCCACCGTGTCGCGATAGGACTTCCGCAGCCCCCGTACGCGTACCGCGTGGTCTGTCATGCCTTCGATGGTTTGCCACGGCAGGGCACCCGCGGGACGACCGGCGGTCGGAACTCCGGTGTCCGTCGACCGGTGGACACGCGGGAACCGGCGGGCCGGGCGGGGGCTCTCGAACCCGCCCGACCCACCGGCTCAGCGGGTAGGCGTACCCCGGATCGCCGGGATCATGCCGACGCGACCGGAACCAGCACGTGCCGCAGCAGGTCGGACAGTGCCGCCAGCCCGTCCTCGCTGAGCACCGACTCGGGGTGGAACTGCACGCCCGCGAAGGCGGCGCCGCGCAGCGCGTGCACGCTGCCGTCGTCGGCCCGGGCCAGCTCGACCGGACCGTACGGCGACGACAGCACGTCGGCGGCGGCCGTCGGCGTGAACGTCGAGTAGAAGCCGACCCGGCGCGGCGTCCCGAACAGGTCCACCACCGTCTGCACGCCCTGGTAGGGCGCGAGCCGGCGGCGCATCCCGAGGCCGAGCAGCGACGACAGGATCTGGTGGCCGAGGCAGACGCCGAGCAGCGGGCGGCCGTCGACGAGCCGGGCGGTGGCCACCGCGCGCATCGTGGCCATCTTCGGCGACTCCGGGTCGGTCGGGTCTCGGGGGGCGCGCGCCGCCCGCACACTCTACAGCAGTC
>NZ_JBFAIU010000409.1:0-5994 GCF_040654855.1 Asanoa sp. NPDC050611 | reverse complement strand
GTAGCCGTCGGCGTCGGGCGCGTTGCAGATCCAGGACTACACCCCCGTCACCCGCCACCCGTCACCGTCGGGCTCGGCGCCCAGCCCCAGCGCCGCGGCGTCCGAGCCGGCGCCGGGCTCGGAGAGGGCGAACGCGGCCGCGGCCTCGCCGGTGACGATCCGCGGGATCCAGCGCGCCGCGAGCTCGGGCGTGCCGCTCTGGAGGATCGGGTAGCTGCCCAGGCCCTGGAGCGCGAGCGCCGTCTCGGCCTCGCCGCTGACCTGGGCGATCGCCTCGCGCAGCAGGCAGAGCTGGAGCGCCGCGGCGTCGCGGGGCGGCTGGTCGCCGGTGCCGCCGAACACCGCGCGCAGGAGACCGAGGTCGCCCATGGCCTTCAGCAGGGGGCGGTTGACCCGGCCGTCGTGGCGCGCGAGCGGGGTGAGGTGCTCGGCTGCTGTCGCCCGGGCCCAGCTCGCGAACCGCTGGTGCTCGGCGCTCAGGCGAAACTCGGCCACCGCGTCCTCCATCGCCGGTCGGCGCCGATAACGATAGCGCATCTGTGACGCTCGTCAACAGACCGCAATCTAGCGGCGGGCCGTGACGATCCAGGCGCGGGCGTCGAACCAGATGCCGTCGTCGGTCCGACGCGCCTCGAGGGTCTCGTGCAGCCGCTCCTGGGCCCGGGCGGCGGCCGCCGGGTCGAGGCGCTTGCACGCCTCGCTCGTACACGTGAATCCGTTGACCCAGGCGAGGGCGGCGGCGGTGTCCGGGCCGAAGAAGACCGGTTCGTGAACGTCTTCCAGGGCGAGGTCGGCGAACCCCGCGGCGCGCAGGATCTCCTCGAGGCGTGCCGGGTCCGCGAGTGAGAACGGGTCCGGCCCGTCGTCAGCGGCGGACACGCCGAGCGCGCGGCGCAGGGCGACGTCCCACTCGTTGCGGTCGGCCGCCTGCCAGACCACCATCACCAGGCGGCCGCCGGGGCGCAGCGCCCGCCCGATGTTGCCGAACGCGGCGACCGGGTCCGCGAAGAACATCGTGCCGAACCGGCTGATCGCGACGTCGAACCCGCCCGGTTCGAAGGGGTGGGTCTGCGCGTCGGCGACCTCGAACCGCACGTTGCGCAGGTCCTGGGCGCTCGCGCGGGCGCGCTCGACGGCCGGGGCCGACACGTCGACGCCGAGCACGCCGGCGGCCACCCCCGCCGCGTCACGGGTGGACTGCCCGGCACCGCAGCCGACGTCGAGCACCCGGTCCTCCGGTCGGAGCGCCCAGGTGCGCCGGAGCGCGGCCCGGTATCTCGTCAGCTCGGCGTCGTAGTCGATCGCTCAGCTCCCCAGCACGCGGAACTCGTTGCCGTCGGGGTCGGCGAGCATGACGGTGCCGTCGGCCTCGACCTCCACCCGGGTGGCGCCGAGGGAGATCAGCCGGTCGACCTCCGCCGGCTGGTCGCCGCCGGCCGGTGTGATGTCGAAGCGCTGCCTGTTGCGCCCGTTCTTCGGGGTCACGGGCGGGCCGCCCCACGCGACCTTCGTGCCGCCGTGCGGTGACTGGATCGCCGTCTCCTCGTTGTCGTCCCAGACCAGCGGCCACTCCATCGCCGCGCTCCAGAACACGCCGACGTCGCGCGTGCCGTCGCAGGCGAGCTCGCCCAGCAGGCCGCACCCGGCGAGGAAGCTGTTGCCCGGCGGGATCACGCAGAACTCGTTGCCCTCGGGGTCGGCCAGCACGACGTGCCGTTCCTCGGGAAGCTGGCCGACGTCGAGGTGGCTGCCGCCGAGCCGGAGCGCCTGCTCGACCCGCGCCGCCTGGTCCTCGACGCTTTCGCTGGTCAGGTGGAGGTGCACGCGGTTGAGCCCGGAATTCTCCGTGGCGCTCGGCACGAACCGGAGGCTCACCTGGGTCTCGTCGCCGGGCAGGAACCCACCCTCGGCCTCGCGCCCGAGCAGGCCGCCCCAGAACCGGGCCAGCAGCGCCGGGTCATGGGCATCGAACGTCATCGTCAGTGTTCGCTCGCGCATCACCGCACAGTAGTAATCCGACCGGAGCCCATCCAACCGATTTCCGTCGTGTTCGCGCACCTCGTCCGGGATCCGCGCGGTGAGCGGCTACGCTGGTCGCTGTCCGCGCACGGCACGACCTTGGAGAGCTGATGTCCGACGACCAGAACACCACGGCGGACGAGTCGGCCGAGGAGGCACCCGAGTTCGCCAATCGGGCCGAACGCCGCGCGAAGGGCAAAGGCAAGGGCAAGGGCGGTCATCCGCACCAGCAGACCGGCGCGGGTGGCTTCACCGGCAAGGGCGGGTCCTACCAGCCGCCCCGCAACTACGGCAACCGCCGCAGCGGCTGACGGGCGCCTCCGATGACGCGCGGCGACCTGGTCGGGTTCGATCCGGGTCCGCTGCGCGTCGATCCGGACTACGCCGCCCGTCGTGGGTTCGACCCGGGCTTCCTCGGCCAGCCGCTGCCGTTGCCGACGGTCGGTCGCCGCGCGGACGTCGCGGCGGGCCCGGCGGCGCCCGACGGGGTGCTGCGCTACCACCACTTCAGTGTGGTCCTGCACGCCCGCCGCCGGCTCGCGCTCTACAGCGCGGCCAACCTCGACGGTCGCCGCCGGTTCACCACGGTCGCGTCCGATGACCGGTGGATCGTCGATCCGCGGCTGCCCGGGGCGCAGGTCGGCAACGATCTCTACGCCGGCAACGACCTCGACCGGGGCCACCTGACCCGCCGCGCCGACATGCTCTGGGGCGGGACCACCGCGGAGGCCGCGGCCGCGGTCGCCGACACGTACCACTACAGCAACTGCGCACCGCAGCACCGCGACTTCAACCAGAACAACGCCACGTGGCAGGGGCTCGAGGACTACATCCTCGACAAGGTTGCCGACCACCGGTTGCGGGCCAACGTCTACACCGGACCGGTGTTCGACCCGGCCGACCCGGTCTACCGGGACGTGGCCCTCCCCCGCGCGTTCTGGAAGATCGTCGCTGTCGGCAGTGGCGAGGGCGCGCTGCACGCCACGGCGTACCTCCTGGAACAGACCGATCTCCTCGGTGACCTGTCCCGCGCCGCGCCCCTCGGTCCATATCGCACCTACCAGACCCAGGTCCGGCACGTCGAGTCGTTGACCGGCATCGGCTTCGGATCCCTCCGCGACCACGACCCGCTGACCGGGACATCCACTCACGACGGCGAGCAGCCGCGGCCGGTCGAGCTCCGCAGCCTCGACGACGTGCGGCTGTAAGCGGCGGCCAAGGGCCACCGCTGGTTCCTGCAGGGCTTCGAGACGAACAACACGCTGCACTCGGACAACACTTCTGCACGCTGATCGAGGAGGTCACGGTGCTGCGCGACAACCAGCCGTGGCTGCGCATCGAGACGGAGGACCGGTACGCCGTCGGCAACTCGTCGCCGGCGCCTGACGGGTGGGAGGGCGGTCAGCGGCGTGGCCGCCCTCCGCGCCTACTTGACGCTCTGCCGGCGGACGATCTCGTTGATCCAGGTCGGGGCGAACGGGGACGTGCAGCCCGGCGAGGTCGGGTAGTCCTTGAGGACCTCCAGCCGCTCGCCGATGGCGATCGCGCGCGGTCGGTGGTCGGCGTGGTCGATGCCGATCTGGGCCAGGCAGTGGTTCATCGCCCACTGGAGCCGGTCCGGGGCGTCCTTCATCTCCGCCTCGATGGTGTCGAGGAGGCCAGGCAGGTCGAGGATCTCGGGCTTCTTCACCACGCGCTCCGTGGTCAACGCCCAGCCGGCGCTCGCGACCACCGGGTCCGGGTCGGCGGTCCAGGCGACGCGCAGGTCCTCGGCGTGCGGGCTCTTCTTGACCACGTAGTTCACGAGCCAGTCGTGGACCTTCGGCGCGCGCGCCTCGCGCAGCATGGTATCCAGCTCCGCGCGTTCGAACGCCTTCGGACGGCAGATGAGCAACGCCACCAGCCGCGCCGCCGTGTCGCCGGTCTGCCAGAGCTGACGGGCAAGGTCCTGCTGCGTCTTCAGCCGCGTGGCCACCGCGCGCAACTTGGTCAGGTTCACGCCGTGGTCGTCGCCGTGCTTCTCGTTCGCCGCCCGGGCCTTCGGATCCTCGAGCGCGGCCAACTCGGCCATCACCTCGGCCACCGTCGTCCCGGTGCGCGTCGCCTCGGCCACCTCAGACCCTCCTGTCCGTCGCCCGCGTCAAGGCAGCCTACGACGGTCAGGCCCGTCAGTCGTAGAGCTCCGTCTCGCTGACGGCCGGGTCGCCGCCCTCCGTGCGGCCCAGGCGGGCGGCCGAGCCGAACATCGGCCCGCGGGCCCGCTGGAGGCCGGCGAAGCGGCCGAAGCCCAGCGGCTTCGGTACGTCGTCGTAGACCGCTTCCATGCCGCCCTTGACCGAGTACGTCTCGTGCCAGAAGCCCGTGCCGCCGGAGTCGCGCAGGAAGTCCAGCCACCACTGGCGGTGTGGCTCCGAGCGGGCGAACTCGAGCAGCGACGGCAGGTCCCGCCAGTACTGCCGCATGCCCATGTTCATCGGGAAGATCGAGTAGTAGACCGGCTCGTGCAGCAGCAGGCCGTCCGGGTTGGCCGCGACCGACTGGCTGATCTTGCGGCCGAAGCTGAAGAACGTCCGGATCCCGTACATGTGGTTCACCCGCATGCCGAGGTAGAGGACGAGCAGGTCGGGATAGGCGGACAGGTCGACGGTCTGCCGGGTCACCTTCGTGGGCATCGCACACTCCTTCAGCGGGCCGCGCGCTCGACGAGGTCCGCGGTCGCGGCCGGCTGGGAGATCATCGCGACGTGTGCCGCGCGGACCTCGCGGACCTGGGCGCCGGCCCGCTGTGCCATGAACCGCTGCGCCGCGGGCGGGATCACCTTGTCGTCGCGGGCCACCAGATACCAGGACGGCACGGTCTTCCACGCCGGCGCGGCCGACGGCTCCCCCAACGTCCGCACGTCGGCCGGTCGCTGGGTCGCCCACATCACGTCGGTCGTCGACCGCCGCAGGTCGCCCGCGAACACGTCGTGGAACGCCTCCTTCTTGACGTAGCCGTCGACACTGTCCGCACCGGACGGGCGGAAGTCCAGGGCCGCCTCGCTCAGCTGCGATCCGGGGAACTTCGTCTGCAGGGAGAGCAGCGTCTCGCCCTGGTCGGGTGCGAACGCGGCGACGTAGACCAGCGCCTTGACCGCGGGGTTGCCGGTCGCGGCGTTGGTGACCACGATCCCGCCGTACGAGTGCGCGACCAGCACCAGCGGCCCGGGCAGCGTCGCGAGGACACTGGCCAGGTAGGCGGAGTCGGCGGCCACCCCGCGCAGCGGGTTCGCCGGTGCGATGACCGGGTAGCCGGCGCGGATCAGCCGCGCGGCGACGTCGTTCCAGCCGGAGGCGTCCGCGAACGCGCCGTGCACGAGCACGACGGTCGGCTTCGGCCCGCGAACGGGGTGGGCCGCAGCCGCGGCCGGCGCCGCCAGCATCGACCCGGCGGCGGCCGCGACAGAGCCGGCCAGCAGCGTGCGTCGGGTGGTCGTCATGGAGGTGGTTTCCCTTCGTCGAGCTTGCCGGCCACCGTACGCAGGCCCACTTGACGACCACTGAACGACGACTTCCCCGTCGTGCACCCTCGCTCGACGACGACCCGTACGTCATCGCGCGCCGTCACGACCCCGGGCTCGCCCGCGCCTCGCGGCGGCCGGCGACGACGTCCGTGATCGCGGCGGCCAGGGCGATGGCCATGAAGGCGATCGTGACGTAGAGGCCCATGCGGAACGCCACGGCGTAGTCGCCGCCGCTGGCCGCGAGCCGGTTGAAGAACACGGCGCCGATCGCCGCGATGCCGACCGCCGAGCCGATCCGCTGCCCGGTCTGCAGCACCCCGCCGGCGCTGCCCGCCTCGGAGACCGGCACCTGGCTCAGCGTGAGGTTCTGGTTGGGGCTGATCACCAGGCCGCGCCTGGGACGGCAGCCGGAATGACTGTCCTGGGCCGACGGTCGAGGATTCATCGTGTGAGGTTGTCGGGGGAACGACTGC
>NZ_JBFAIU010000408.1:0-6000 GCF_040654855.1 Asanoa sp. NPDC050611 | reverse complement strand
GGTTACCGGCCCGCGGCACCGTTCACCGTCTGTCCACTATGGCCGGATCTGCGATCGTCATCAACAATCTTCCATTGCTCGATCAACGGGTCTAGGGTGTCGGTGCGTCTGCCCGTCGAAGGAGATGAGCCCAGATGGCCGTGACCCGTAATGTCCACAGTCGAGACGGCGGTCACGGAAGGCGGCGCAGACGTCTCGCCGCCGTCGTGGTCGCTCTGCTGACGGCGGCGCTGCTGCCGATGGTGACGGCCGCACCGGCCGCCGCCGCACCGGCCGACCCGAAGGGACCCTGGACGAAGGTGACCGGCAAGCCGGCGGCCACCAAGGGTGGCCACAAGGCCGACATCCGGGCCAAACGCCTCGCCGCGCACACCCTCGACCGGGCCGCCCTGGGCTCGACCCTGGCGCGGGCACCGAAGGCGCGTGCCGCGGCGCCGCAGGTCGTGTCGCTGCCCACGCCGGCCGGCGACTTCCAGCGCTTCGAGCTGGCCGAGTCACCGGTCATGGAGTCCGGGCTCGCCGCGCGGCACCCCGAGATCAAGACGTACGCCGGCAAGGGGATCGACGACCCGGCGGCGACGATCCGGGCGGACCTGACGCCGCTCGGGTTCCACGCGTCCGTCCGGTCACCGCACGGCGCCTGGTACATCGACCCCTACTACAACCAGGACCAGAGCCTCTACGCCAGCTACTACGGCCGCGACCTGACCAACCCACACGGTGAGCTCGTCGAGCGCGACGACGTCGAGTCGGCCGCGCAGGCCCTCGAGGGCGAGATCGCCGCCGCGGCCGGGGCGCCCGTATCGCTGCGTACCTACCGGGTCGCGCTGGTCACCGACCCGTCGTACGCCACCTTCTTCGGGGCCGAGAACGTGACCGCCGCCAAGGTGACGCTGATGAACCGGGTCACGCAGATCTACGAGGACGAGACCGCGATCCGGCTGGTCCTGATCAACGACACCGAGAAGACCAACCTCAACACCCCGGCGCTGGCGACCGAGCCCAACGGGCCGTGCGGCGCCTCGGCCTGCTTCACGCCGGCCCAGCTCGCCGGGTGCGCCGGCGGCACGCTCAACCGCAACCGGATCGTGCTCGGCCAGCTCGTCGGCGCCAGCAACTACGACGTCGGCCACCTCGGGCTCGGCGTCAACGGTGGTGGCGTGGCGGGCCTCGGCGTGATCGGCGGTGACGGCAAGGCGCGCGGCTGCACGGGCCTGCCCACACCCGTCGGCGACTTCTACGCCGTCGACTACGTCGCCCACGAGATGGGTCACCAGTTCGGCGGCAACCACACCTTCAACGGCACCCAGCTCAACTGCTCGGGCGGCAACCGCAGCGCCGCGAACTCGGTCGAGCCGGGCAGCGGGTCGTCCATCATGGCGTACGCCGGTATCTGCCGGCAGGACGACCTGCAGCCGCACAGCGACCCGTACTGGTCGCAGCGCAGCTACACCGAGATCACGACGTACGTCACGTCGAACCGGCCCGCGATCAACGAGGTGCAGACGGTCTCGCTGCGGGAGTTCGACACCGACGGCGACTCGTTCACCATCGCCTGGAACGGCGTCGACTCCGCGCCGATCGTGCGGGGCGTCAACTACACGACGGCGGACATCAAGGCCGCGATCGAGGGCATCGCCGGCTGGCCGGCCGGCGCGACGGTCACCGTGGCGGCGTTCGGCGGCACGGGCGCGCTGACCGGCGACGGGTTCCAGGTCGCGTTCAACGGCGGCCCGGTGGCGGCGACCAACGTGGCGGCCCTCGCCGTCGGCACCTTCAACGGGGCGTCCGGTTTCGTCGGCGAGACCGCCAAGGGCGGCCCGATCGACAACGGTGGCAACGTGGTCGAGGAGACCGGCAACCACGCCCCGGTCGTCTCGGTCCCGGCCGCCGTGACGATCCCGGTCCGCACGCCGTTCGCCCTCACGGGCAGCGCCACCGACTCCGACGGCGACACCGTGACCTACCTGTGGGAGCAGAACGACCGTGGCGGGATCTCGGGAGGCAGTGCGGCCGGGACGGCGCTGGTCGACAACGTGAAGACCAGCGGCCCCCTGTTCCGCCAGTTCGGCACCGCGGCGATCGTGAGCCCGACCGACACGCTGGAGTACTACTCGCCCGGCGAGAACGCGGTTTCCACGAATCCGACGCGGGTGTTCCCCGACCTGGCGCAGATCGCGGCGGGCAAGACGAACGCGAAGACGGGCACCTGCCCGCCGGCGCCGCCGCCGCCGACCAGCGGTGGCTCCAACGTGCCGCCCGACGTCCGCGACTGCTACTCCGAGTTCCTGCCCACCGCGGACTGGGTCGGCTTCACCAACGACCGGACGATGCACTTCCGGCTCACCGCCCGTGACGGGCACTCGGGCGGCGGCGGGGTGAGCAACGCGGAGACCGCGGTGACGCTCGCGCCGGGCGCGGGGCCGTTCCTGGTCACCTCGCACGAGTCCGCGGCCACCGTGGCGGGCGGCAGCTCGCAGGCGATCACCTGGGACGTCGCGGGCACCGACGCGGCGCCGGTCAACGCGGCCGCCGTGCGCATCTCGCTGTCGGTCGACGGTGGTGCCACTTTCCCGCACGTCCTGGCCGAGAGCACCGCCAACGACGGCAGCGAGTCCGTCACGCTGCCGAACGTCGGCACGACACAGGGCCGGATCAGGATCGAGGCGGTCGGCAACATCTTCTTCGACCTCAACGACGGCGACATCACCATCAACGCGGCGCCGGTGGTCTCGAATTCGGGCGACGCGGTCGTCCAGTACAGCGACCGCCTGTCGCCGACGGTGACGGTCAGCGCGAGCGACGGGGACACCGCCGGCACCAACCTGTCGGCGACCGCTGCCGGCCTGCCGTCGGGCCTGTCGCTGGCGGTCGGGTCGACGTCCGCTGACGCCACCCGACCGGGCACGCGGACCTGGACCGTCGACGGGGCGACCACGGCGGCGCCGGGTTCCTACCCGGTCACGGTCACGGTGACGGACGACACCGGCGTCGTAGGGACCACGTCCTTCACGATCACGGTGACGGCGGAGGACGCGGAGGCGACGTACACCGGTGACGGGCTCGCCTTCACCGCGCCCGGCGGGAGCGGCACGACCGCGCTGCTGCGGGCGACCGTGCGGGACAGCGCGGCGCTCACCGGGGGAGTGGCCGACCGGTCGCCGGGCGACGTCCGCAACGCGACGGTGACGTTCAAGGAGGGCGGCACGACGCTGTGCACCGCACCGGTCGGGCTGTCGGGCGCGGCGGCGACGGTCGGATCCGCGTCGTGCAGCGCGTCGCTGCCGGTCGGCTCGCACACCATCTCGGTCGTGGTCGGCGGCTACTACACCGGTGTCGGGTCCGCCCGCGTCGACGTCGCCCGTCCGGACGGCAGCTTCGTCACCGGTTCCGGCTCGATCCGAGCGCTTCGATCCGCCGGCAGCTATCCCGCGAACCTCGGTTCTTCGACCGATTTCGCGCTGAACGCGAAGCGGGACAAGAACCTGTCCGGGCAGGCGACGGTGCGCTTCCAGAGCGGGAGCCGCACCTATGAGATCCGCAGCACGGAGCTCGAGTCGTTCGGTGCGGGCAGCGGCGGACGGGCGGATCTCCGAGCGAAGGCGAACCTGTTCGACGTCAGCAGTCCGACGCCCGTGGCCAGTGGCGTGACCCTGCAGCTGACCGCGACCGACCGCGGGCAGCCGGGATCGGCGGACTCGGTCGCGATCACCCTGTGGCAGGGCAGCACGCTGCTCTTCTCGTCCGAATGGACGGGTGCCAGGACCCAGGAGATCAGGCTCGCGGGCGGCAACATCGTCGTCCACTGAGTTGACCGCACGAGAGATGCCCCGGGCCTGGCCCGGGGCATCCTCGTCGTGTTAGAAATGCACATGCGTCGATGTGTGCCCAGGCTGGCCGTCCTGCTCCTCGCGGTTCCGTTCGCCGTCCTCGCGCCGACGGCGGCTTCGGCGGCCACGGTCGCGCCCGCGCTCGTGATCGGCAGCGACTTTCCCGATCCCGACGTGTCGCGGTTCGGGTCCACCTACTACGCCTATTCGACCAACAACGGCAACGGGAACGTCCCGGTCGCGACCGCCACCTCGTTGACCGGGCCGTGGACGCGGCGCGGCGACGCGTTGCCGGCGCTCGGCGCCTGGGCGAGCGGCGGCCGCACCTGGGCGCCCGACGTGTCCGTCCGCGCCGACGGCCGCTACCTGCTCTACTACACCGCCCGCAGTGTCGCGACCGGCCGGCAGTGCATCGGCGCGGCCCTGGCCACGTCCCCACTCGGCCCGTTCAGCCCGGTCGGCACCGGCCCGCTGGTCTGCGACGCGGGCGAGGGCGGCGACATCGACGCGTCGAGCTTCACCGACTCGACCGGGGTGCGCTATCTGCTTTACAAGGACGACGGCAACGCCATCGGCCAGCCGACCAGCCTCTGGCTGCAGCAGGTCGCGGCCGACGGAGTCACGCGCCAGGGCGCGCGGGTCGAGCTGCTGCGCAGCGGGCGTCCCGAGGAGAGCGGAGTGATCGAGGCGCCGGCGCTGACCAAGGTCGGCGGCCGGTACGTGCTGTTCTACTCGCTCGGCGGGTACGGCGGCGACGCGTACCAGACCAGCTACGCGACCGCGACCGCGCTGACGGGGCCGTACACCAAGGCCTTCCGCTCGTTGCTGACCACCGCGAGCCTCGACGGCGCCGTGCGCGGACCGGGCGGGGCGGACATCGTCCGCGACAGCGGCGGCGACCACATCGTGTTCCACGGCTGGATCAACAACAACACCGCCCGCGGGATGTACGTGTCGGCGCTCGGCTGGTCCGACGGCTTCCCCGTGGTGCGCGGCAGCCGGGTCCGGTACGAGGCCGAGCGCGGAACGCTGACGCACTGCTCGGTGCGCGCGACGACCAGCGCCTCCCAGGGCCAGGTGGTCGCGTACATCGACTACGCGGACAGCGGCGTCGCCCTGTCGGTCTTCGCCCCGCGCGCCGGCGCCTACACGGTCCACATCGGATACGCGGCCGGTTTCGGCGAGGCCCAGCACAACCTGACCGTCAACGGCGGGGCGGCGCAGGTCGTCACGTACCCGAACACGGGCTGGGAGACGTGGCGCGAGGTGCGGGCCGATGTCACGCTCGCCGCCGGCGTCAACACGGTCCGGCTGGGATTCCGCAGCCGGTGGGCGGAGCTGGACTACATCGAGGTGGCGTAGCGACCCAGCTGTCGGATCTGGGTGAGCACCTCGTCGACGTGGGGCACGACCTGCGCCGCCAGCTCGGGGCTCCACCGCTCGTCCGCGTAGGCGGTGGTCAGGTACATGTCGCGGGCGAACTCGAGCACCGGCCGATGCTCGGGCGCGAGCCGGGCGAGCGCCCACTCGGCGCCGGCCTGCTTGTCGACGACCCGGCCGGTGGCCAGCGTGGTCCAGATGCGCGCGAAGGTGAGCAGCACGTTGCGGGTGTCGTCGCGCAGGTCGGCGAGCAAGCCGGGGATACCGTCCAGGCTGGCCTGGGCCAGGTAGTCGGGAGGCACGGGGTCGAACACCCGCTCCGGGCGAGGCCCGGCCAGGGAACGGTCACCGGCGAGCGCCACCGCGACCGCGAGCGCCAGTCCGGGCATCGGCTCGGGCGCGGGGACGACGCCGGCCTCGTAGTCGGCACGCAACCACTCGCCGTAGAGGAAGTCGCCGACCGGCGGATATCGCCACGGCCGGACCTCCTGCTGCACCACGACGGTTACCTCGACCGGCCGAGCCGCCACCGCCGCGCCCGAGATGGGCAGCAGCCCCGCGACCAACGCCCGGCGCTGATCCGCGCCCAGCGACCGGCGGGTGACGGCGAGGACGTCGACATCGCTGGCCGGCCGCAACCCGCCGAGAACCGCCGAGCCGTGCAGGTAGGTCCCGACCAGATCCGCGCCCACCACCCCAGGGCGGATTAGCCTGGCCCTGGAACCCTTGGTCATCCGGCGGAAGGGTTTCTCACCCTTCTTGCGCTACTCATGCCTGCATTCTCACTCGC
>NZ_JBFAIU010000407.1:0-6048 GCF_040654855.1 Asanoa sp. NPDC050611 | reverse complement strand
GGGGAGTGGCCCGGCAGGTGCAGGACCGTCAGCACGCGCCCGCCCGCCTCGATCCGGTCGTCGTCGGCGAGCAGGCGGGTCACGGGCGCGGGCTCGACCCGGTAGGTCCGTGGGTCATAGCCCTCGTGCGGCACCGCGTCGAGCAGCAGGTCCACGGGCGGTGTCCCCGGGATGCCCAACTTCGCGTAGAGGTCGGCGCCGTACAGGCTCGCCGGTGGTCCGGCCGCGATGGTCTTCGCCTCGGCGGCGTGCGCGGCCCGCTCCCGGAACTCGTGGGCACCGCCGGTGTGGTCCAGGTGCGAGTGGGTGAGAATCACGAGCGGGTCGCGCTCGAACAGCTGCGGCAGTTCGTCGCGGAGGGCGACGACGCCGAGCCCGGCGTCGACGACGATGTCGCGGTCGCTGCCGCGCAGCCACCACAGGTTGGCCGCCAACAGCGGACGGACATGGGGTTCGGAGATGCGTACGATCTGGTCGTCCACGGAGACTTGCCGGTACCACGCGCTCATTCGTACGAGGATGCCAGGATGCGTGACATGTCTGTGCGCGCGCTGAGCTTCGGAGTGGTGGCGGAAGCATACGAACGGTTCCGGCCCGGTTATCCCGAGGAGCTGTTCGACCTGGTCCTGGCGTACGCCGGCCGGCCCTTGCGCACCGCCCTCGAGATCGGCGCCGGGACGGGCAAGGCCACGCGCCTGTTCGCCCGGCACGGAGTCGCCGTCACCGCGACGGACCCGGACCCGGCGATGCTCGCCGAGCTGCGCAGGCAGGTGCCGGCGAACGTCACGACGGTGCGGGCGGCGTTCGAGGACCTGCGACCGGGCGAGCGGTACGGGCTCGTCTACGCGGCGGCCGCGCTGCACTGGACCAGCCCCGACGGCCGCTGGTCGCGGGTGGCCGCGCTGTTGGAGCCGGGTGGCGTGTTCGCGTCGTGCGGCGGCCCGTACCAGCTCGCCGATCCGGCCGTGGAGAAGGCCGTGCATGCCGCCCGGGCACCGTTCCTGGACAGCGACGAGATCCCGTCCCCGGACGGCACACCACCGGAACACGAGATGCAATGGCCGGGTACGGAGCTCCTGCGCGCGGAGTGGTTCACCGACGTACGACAGTCCGTTATCAAGCGGCGACTGACGATGACCGCCGCCGAGTACGTCGGCCATCTCTCGACCGTCTCGGCCTATCTCCAGCTGCCGGCGGCGGATCGCGAGCAGGTGTTCGGCCAGGTCCTGCGGGTCCTGCCGGAGACGGTCGACATCGTCGCCGACATCGTCGTCCACCTCGCCCGCCGCCGGCCGTAGCGCCGGGTCCGGCCAGCTAGAGTGGCCGCGTGGCGGACCTACGGCAGCAGATACTCGGCGAGCTCGGCGTGAAGTCGGCCATCGTTCCCAAGGTGGAGATCCGGCGCCGGGTCGACTTCCTCAAGGACTACCTGCGGGCGACGCCGGCCAAGGGCTACGTGCTGGGCGTCAGCGGTGGCCAGGACAGCACGCTGACGGGCAGGTTGTGCCAGCTCGCCGTCGAGGAGCTGCGGGCCGAGGGGCGCGACGCCGTGTTCGTCGCGGTCCGGCTGCCGTACGGGACGCAGGCCGACGAGACCGACGCCCAGGCCGCGCTGCGGTTCATCCGGGCCGACCGGTCGGTCGAGGTGAACGTCAAGCCCGGTGCCGACACGGTCGCCGCGGAGGTGGCGTCGGGCCTGGGTGACCTGCTGGGCGGCGAGCCCCGGCTGCGGGACTTCGTGCGGGGCAACATCAAGGCCCGGGAACGCATGGTGATCCAGTACGCGATCGCCGGCCAGCTGCACCTGCTCGTCGTGGGCACGGACCACGCGGCCGAGGCGGTCACCGGATTCTTCACGAAATACGGTGACGGCGGCGTCGACCTGACCCCGTTGACCGGCCTGACCAAGCGCCAGGGCGCCGCGCTGCTGCAGGAGCTGGGCGCACCGCCGAGCGCGTGGCAGAAGGTGCCGACCGCCGACCTGGAGGACGACCGTCCGGCGCTGCCGGACGAGGTGGCCCTGGGCCTGACGTACGCCCAGATCGACGACTACCTGGAAGGCGTCGACGTCTCCCCGGACCTGGCGGCAAAGGTGGAGGCGGTCTATCTCGCCACCCGCCACAAGCGCACGGTACCGGCCACCCCCCTCGACACCTGGTGGCGCCACTGACCGCGGACCAGCCGCGGCACGCTTGACCTTGACGCTGCGTCAACCCTCCATGCTGGCCGCATGACTGTTGCGGTTCAGGTGCGGGGCCTGGAGAAGGCGTACAAGGAGCTGCGTGTGCTGCGCGGCGTGGACCTCGAGGTCGCGCGGGGCAGTATCTTCGCGCTGCTCGGGTCGAACGGGGCCGGCAAGACGACCCTCGTGAAGATTCTGTCGACCCTGCTCAAGGCCGACGCCGGGACGGCCCGGGTCAACGGCTTCGACGTCGCGACGCAGGCCGCCGACGTGCGCGAGTCGATCAGCCTCACCGGGCAGTTCGCGGCCGTCGACCACATCCTCAGCGGGCGGGAGAACCTCGTCCTGGTCGCCCGGCTGCGGCACCTCAAGGACCCGAGAGCGGTGGCCGACGGGCTCCTGCGGCGCTTCTCGCTGACCGAGGCCGGCGGGCGGCGGGTCGCGACGTACTCCGGTGGCATGCGCCGCCGCCTCGACATCGCGATGAGTCTCATCGGGAATCCGCCCGTCGTCTTCCTGGACGAGCCGACGGCCGGGCTGGACCCGGAGGCGCGGCTCGAGGTGTGGCAGGCCGTCCGGGAGCTCGCCGCGGGCGGCACGACCGTGCTGCTCACGACGCAGTACCTCGACGAGGCCGAGCAGCTCGCCGACCGGATCGCGATCCTCCACCAGGGCCGGATCATCGTCGACGGCACCCTGGCCGAGTTGAAGCAGCTCCTGCCGCCGGCCAAGGTCGAGTACGTCGAGAAGCAACCCTCCCTCGAAGACGTGTTCTTCGCGGTCGTCGGCGAGCGGTAGGGGACGACCATGGCCACGCATTTCGTCAGCGACACCACCGTCCTCACCGGACGGACGCTGCGGCACGTCACCCGCAGCCTGGACACCATCATCACGACCGCGATCACACCGATCGCCATGATGCTGCTGTTCGTGTACGTGTTCGGCGGTGCGATCGACACCGGTTCCGTGTCCTATGTGGATTACATGCTGCCCGGCATCCTGCTCATCACGATCGCGTCGGGGATCTCGTACACCGCGTTCCGGCTCTTCGGGGACATGCAGGCAGGCATCTTCGAGCGTTTCCAGTCGATGCCGATCGCCCGGTCGGGCGTGCTCTGGGCGCACGTGCTGACCTCGCTGGTCGCCAACCTGCTCTCGCTCGTGGTCGTCGTCGGCGTCGCCCTCGTCATGGGCTTCCGCTCGGGAGCAGGCGTGCTGGCCTGGCTCGCCGTCGCGGGTGTCCTGGCCCTGTTCACGCTCGCGCTGACCTGGATCGCGGTGATCCCTGGCCTGTCCGCGAAGAGCATCGACGGGGCGAGCGCGTTCTCGTACCCGCTGATCTTCCTGCCCTTCATCAGCTCGGCGTTCGTGCCCACCGACACCATGCCCGGCCCGGTGCGGGCGTTCGCCGAAAACCAGCCGGTCACGGCCATCGTCAACGCGATTCGGGCGCTGTTCACCCAGCAGCCCGTCGGCGCCGACCTGTGGACGGCCCTCGCGTGGTGCGTCGGCATCCTCGTCGTCGCCTACGTGTGCGCGAACCTGGTCTACCGTCGGCGGATCGGTGCGTGATCGGAGGCGGAATCGGCACATGTTGACGATCGGACAGCTGGCCGCGTACGCCGGTGTCACGACGCGGGCGGTGCGGCACTACCACCAGATCGGGCTGCTGCCGGAGCCCGAGCGGGATGCCGCGGGCTACCGGCGGTACGGCACCGCGGCGGTCGTGTCCCTGATCAAGATCCGGACGCTCGCCAACGCCGGCGTGCCGCTGTCCCGGATCGGTCAGATGCTCGAAGCCGACGCGTCGACGTTCGCCGCCGCGGTCCAGCGCATCGACCGCGACCTGCGCGACGAGATCGACCGCCTGGAGACCAGCCGCAAGCAGATCGCGCAGCTGACCGATGCGGACAGTCTGGCGCTGCCGCCCGAGATTCTCGCCTATCTCGACCGGCTGCGGGAGATCGGGGCGTCGGAGCGGATCGTGGAGGGCGAGCGGGACGGGTGGATCCTGGTCGCGGCGCGCTGGCCACAGTCGGTCCCCGAGGTGATGGCGGCGAAGTTCGCGCAACTCGAGGACCCACGGCTCGTTCGCCTCTACCGCCTCCTGTCGGAGATCGTCGAGGGCGGGGGCGGCGACGACGACCCCCGCCTGGTCGAAGCGGTCGACATCATGGTTGAGATGGCCGAGGAGGCGTACGCGGCCGGCGAGCTGGGCCTCACCGGGATGGACGACGGCGACGACCTGGCGATCGGCCTGCTGGACGCACTGCTGGTCGAGGCGGACCCGCGGGCGCGGCGGGTGCTGGACCTGATGCGCGAGCGCGGCTGGACGGGGTGGACCCGGCTGGAGCGCCTCGATCTGACATAACCGAATACCCGCCAGAAGGTTGTCATGGGATCAGCGAAGGTCGATTCTGGATCGGCATTCGTTCTGCCAACGGGGGATCTCATGACATTTCGCGTACGCGTGCGCAGGCTGCTCGGCGCGGCGGTGTTGGCCGTGCTCGGTCTGACCGTCCTGACGCCGACCGCGGCGTCGGCCCACGAGCGCACCAACGCCGTCCTGACCTGGAACGTCCACGCCCAGACGGCCATCTTCGAGGTCGCGCGGCAGTCGCCCACGGCGGGCTCGCGCAGCTTCGCCATGGTGCAGGGCGCGGTGTACGACGCGGTCAACGCGATCGCCGGCGTCCCGTACGAGCCGTATCTGGTCGCTCCCCGTGCCCATCGCGGCGACTCGACTCCCGCGGCGGTGGCCACGGCGGCCCACCACGTCCTGCTCTCCCTGTTCCCGGCCCAGGCGGACGCGCTGGCCGCGCAGTACGACGAGGCGCTCGCCGCGATCCCCGAGGGGCGCGCGAAGACGGGCGGCATCAGGGTCGGCGAAGCCGCGGCCGCGGCCATGATCGCGGACCGCCGCGACGACGGCGCGTTCTCCGACGCGACGTGGCCGGTGGGCACCGCACCCGGCGTCTACCGGCTGACCCCGCCCTTGTTCCTCCAGGCCGGCGGCTGGTTCCCGTTCCTGCGGCCGTTCGTCGTCGACGACCCCGCCGCCTACCGGGTGCCGGCACCGCCGGCGCTGGGCAGTGCGGCGTACGCCCGCCAGCTCAACGAGGTCAAGGCGGTCGGCTCGGCCACCAGCACGATCCGCACGCAGGACCAGACCGAAGCGGCGACCTGGTGGGACGACTACCGCCAGGTGGAGTGGTACATCAAGCGCGGCCTCGCCGCGGACCACCGACTGAGCCAGCTGGAGACGGCCCGCATGCTGGCGATGGTCGACGTCTCCACGGCCGACGCGCTGATCTCGTGCTACCAGCAGAAGCGACACTGGAGCCTCTGGCGCCCGGTGACCGCGATCCCGCTGGCGGACACCGACGGCAACCCGGCCACGGTCGCGGACCCGACCTGGACGCCGCTACGCGTCACGGCCCCGTCGCCGGAATGGCCGTCCGGCCACGCCTGCTACACCTCCGCCATCATGACCGCACTACGCGCGTTCTTCGGCCGTGACCACCTGTCCTTCAGCGCCTACAGCGCCGAGTCCAAGACGACCCGGCACTTCGACAGCCTGTCCGCGGCACGGGCGGAGCTGATGGAGGCCCGCATCTGGGCCGGTGTCCACTACCGCGGCGCCACCATCCACGGCGACCGCCTCGGCGAGGCGGTCACGCGCGAGGTCCTCGCGAAGGAGTTCGGCCGCAACCACTGACCGCGCAACGCGCCGGCCGGTTGGCCGCCAAGCACCGGCTCGGGTTCGCGGGCCGGCGCCTCGTGTCGGTGGTTGCGCTTCCGCAACGTCCAATCAGCTGAACCCGGCGCAGTTGTGACTGGCGATTTCCTGGGCACCGGCTTCTAAG
>NZ_JBFAIU010000406.1:0-6107 GCF_040654855.1 Asanoa sp. NPDC050611 | reverse complement strand
ACCGGCCCGGTCGACCGAGTCGACGTCGAGCTCCAGGAGCTCGCGGCGGAGGTCGCCGGCCATCCGGTCCAGGACGTCGTCGTCGGCGTCGGCGGTGATGGCGATGCGGATGCGGAGGGGGTCGGCCATCGGGACAGCCGACCCGTACGCGCTGCCGTCGCGGCGTGACGGTGAGTGAGCACAGTGGTCGATCCAACGTGAGCACCGTCACGCAACGTGAAATTCGTTTCAGGACTCGTACGCCTGTCTGAGAACATGAGTCGCCCTCGATGAGGGTTCGTCGATCCTGGGGGGAATCGCGCATGACAACGCAGGCCGCTCCCGCGGCTGGGTCGGACAAGCTCGACAGCGGGGTGTTGAAGGTCGCGGGCGTGGTGGTGCTCGGCGCCATCATGTCGATCCTCGACATCACCGTCGTGAGCGTCGCGCTGCCGACGTTCCAACGCGAGTTCAACGCCAGCTACGCCGACGTCGCCTGGACGATGACGGCCTACACGCTGGCCCTGGCGACCGTCATCCCGATCACCGGGTGGGCGGCCGACCGGTTCGGCACGAAGCGGCTCTACCTGTTGTCCCTGGTGCTGTTCGTCGGTGGTTCCGCGCTGTGCAGCGTCGCCTGGGACATCGGCCCGCTGATCGTGTTCCGTGCCCTGCAGGGCCTCGGCGGCGGCATGCTGATGCCGCTCGGCATGACGATCATGACGCGGGCCGCCGGTCCCGACCGGGTCGGTCGCGTGATGGCCGTGCTGGGCGTGCCGATGCTGCTCGGCCCCATCGGTGGCCCGATCCTCGGCGGCTGGCTGGTCGATGCCGCTAGTTGGCACTGGATCTTCCTGATCAACGTGCCGATCGGCATCGTCGCGTTCGCGCTGTCCATGCGGATCCTGCCCAAGGACCAGCCGCAGCCCTCCGAGTCGTTCGACTTCCTCGGCATGCTGCTGCTCTCGCCGGGTCTCGCGCTGTTCCTGTTCGGCGTCTCGTCGATCCCGGAGAAGGGCACGGTCGCCGCGACGCGGGTGCTGCTCCCGGCGATCGTCGGCCTGGTGCTGCTGATCGCGTTCGTGCTGCACGCGCTGCGCAAGCAGCACGCGCTGATCGACCTGGGGCTGTTCAAGAACCGCAACCTGACGGTCTCCACGGTGACGCTGACCCTGTTCACGGTCGCGTTCATGGGCGCGATGCTGCTGTTCCCCAGCTACTTCCTGCAGGTGCGCGGCGAGACGACGCTCACCGCCGGCCTGCTGCTGGCCCCGCAGGGCATCGGCGCGATGGTGACGATGCCGGTCGCCGGCCGGCTCACGGACAAGATCGGCCCCGGCAAGCTGGTGCTGCCCGGCCTCGTGCTGATCGCGCTCGGCATGGCGACGTTCACCCAGGTGACGCCCGAGTCGTCGTACCCGCTGCTGCTCGGCTCGTTGTTCGTCAGCGGCCTCGGCATGGGCATGACGATGATGCCGATCATGTCGGCGGCCCTCGCGTCGCTGACCCACCAGCAGGTGGCGCGCGGCTCGACGATGATGAACATCGTCCAGCAGACCGCCGGCTCGATCGGCACCGCGGTGATGTCGGTGATCCTCACCAACCAGGTGCTCGACAGCCCCGAGGCCAGCGCCTACAGCGCGGTCACGCAGGGCCGGGTGCAGGCGGCCGACGTGCCGCCGGAGGTGCTCACCGCGGGCCAGTCGTCGCTGGCCGGCGCGTTCGGCAACACCTGGCTTGTCGCCGTCGTGCTGCTCGCGCTCTGCCTGGTGCCGGCGCTGTTCCTGCCGCGCCGCCGGATCGAGAAGGCGGCGGACTCGCCGGAAGAGGCGCTCGTCCCGGTCGGGATGCACTGACGCTGTTCGCACGGGGTCACGAGCGCGGAGATCGTGGTCGTGGCCCCGTTTCGCGTGTGAGCGACGTGAACGGGCCGGCCGAGCGGGCCGGCGTCGCGAACCTCAGCCCGCCAACGTGCGGATCTCGATGTTCGCGAACGCCACCTCGAACGGTGGTGGGGTGTCCGTCTGGCCGTCCTGGAAGATACCGAGAACCACGCGGCCGCTTTCCAGGCTGGTTGCCTTCCACTCGCCGACCGGCCGGCCGTCCCGGGAGAACGTCAGGTCCGTGCCGCTCGCGGTGATGCCGACCCTGATCGTGGTGTTCAGCGCCGTGGGTTCGGCCAGCTGGAAGGTGCGCAGCGGCGTGATGGTGGCGCCGTGCGCCGCCAGGTAATAGGCCTCGGCGCAGATGCGCAGGACGGGGCCGGCGCTGTCGAAGCGGAACCAGATGGCGGCGCAACTGCCCGGCGTCCGGAGCTTCACGTCGACGGCGACGCTGAAATCGGTGAGCACATCCTGCAGCCCGGGGCAGCGGTACGAGCCGACCGTCTCCCGGGCGACCACGAACGCGCCGTCGAACCGGCAGGAGGCGTGGTTGTCCGGGTCGTCGCGTGCGGGCCACACCCCCGGGGCGGTGAGCGCGTCGGCGATGACCACCTGGCCGGCCGGACCCGGGCTGACCGAGGCCGAGGCAGCCGCCGAGGCCGGGGCCGACACCGAGGCCGAGGCCGACGGCGACGAGGTCGAGGCCGGGGGAACGATCGCCGAACCGGGGGTGGGTGACTGGCTGGCGGCGCCGCGGTCGGACCTGGGGATGACGCCGTAGACCACGCCCGCGACGGTGAGCGACGTGACCAGCGCCGCGACCGCGATCACCACAACCGCGAAGCGGCTCCACCGGCCGCCCGACGCGCGAGCCGGCGGCCCCGCGACCGGCGGCCTGGTGCGTGGATCCACGCGCTGCTCGAAACGGGTGGTCGCCGCGGAACCGGCAGCGTTGACGGCGGTCGTCTCGGAACGAAGTCTCACCGCGGTCGCGTCGCCGTCGCCGACTGTCGCTTGGACGGCCTCCTCCGCGGCGGCCCGCAGCGCCGGTTGGCGGGCGAACGCGGCGGCGAGGTCGGACGAGCGGGACGCCCCCGTCGTCAGCAGCCGGTCGAGCAACCCGCGGGCCGTCGGGCGGTTGTCGGGGTTCTTGGCGAGCGACTGCTCGACCAGCTCGCGCAGCAGGCCCGACAGGCCGGCCAGCTCCGGCGGCTGGGTGAGGATCCGCGCGGCCACGATGGGTGCCTGGTCCGACCCGAACGGGTTCCGCCCGGTGCCCGCGAAGGCGATCACCGCGCCCCACGAGAAGATGTCCGCCGCGGGGGTGACGGACACACCAGTCGCCGGCTCGAATCGTTCGGGCGCCATGTATCCGACGGTTCCGACCACCTGGTCCGTGCGGGTGTGTCCGGCCGTCGCCTGCGGTGAGTGGGCGATGCCGAAGTCGATCACCTTGGGACTGCCGGCCGCGAGCAGGACGTTGTTCGGCTTCAGGTCGCGGTGGATGACACCGGCGCCGTGGATCGCGGTGAGTGCGGTGGCGACACCGATCGCGAGCCCGTGGAGGTTCGACTGGGACAGCGGGCCCCGCTCCGACACGACGGTCGCGAGGCTCGGCCCGTCGACGTACTCGACGACCAGGTAGGGCATCTCGTGGTCAACGTCGGCGTCGAGCACCTCGGCCGTGCAGAACGGCGGGACCTGCCTGGCGCGGCTGACCTCGCTGCGGAACCGGCGCCGGAACTGGTCGTCGTGGGCCAGGTCGGTGCGGATCACCTTCACGGCGACCGGCACGCCGTCCGGCGTGTGTGCGAGGTAGACGGTGCCCATGCCACCCTCGCCGAGCCGGCCGACGATCGTGTACCGCCCGAGCCGCCGAACGTCTCCGTCGCGCAGCGGCCATCCCCGTGGCGCATGGTTGCCCGCCATCGCTCCGTTCCCCCCGCCTGCGTTGATCATCTCGTCGTAGTGTGCGTGCACGATATACGCAAGGCGGCGCGGCGGTTTGCCTCGGCGGCCACACCGAGGTCGACCTCCTGCACGGCGGCCAGTGCGGCGCACGCTGACGCAAGCGGGCAGGCTCCCGACCGACTAGCTCCGGCTCAGCTTGGCGACGACGTGTGCCGCCGTCGCGTAGCTGACCGCGCAGGCTGCGAACACCAGGAAGGGGAGCAGGCCGGAGGCCCGCGACGCCAGAACGATCGTGACCAGTGCGACGCTCAGGATCGAGCCGAGCGCGGCCACGGCCCAGGCCGGACGGACTCCCGCCAGCCGCAGGAGGGGCCAGCCCGCGGCGGCGGCCACCGCGACGCCGAAGAACAGGACCGGCGGAATGCATTCCAGGCCGCCTGTGGGGCAGATCCAGTCGAGTGCGGGGCTGTCGGACAGCCCGGCTCCCGCCCCCAGTGCCACGAACGGCAGGACGGTCCCCACACCGGCCGCGGCGACCACGTTGCGCAACGCGGAGGGGCGAGCGGATTTACCTACGTCGGCCATGACCTATTCGCACAAGGACCTGAGGCCGGCGCATGAGCACAGACACTCAACGCGGTCATCCGGGCGGGATCCGTCCGGATGACCGGCCGAGCTCGCGCGACCACGGAAGGTGGACGGCCGGACGGTCGACCAGCTCCGACCGCCCGGGCTAAGCCCTGCGAGGTCGCGCGCCTGGCGAGTTGACGGCGCGTGCGGCAGGATCGGTCGCCGTGACCGGAGCATGGCAACGGCGCTGGTGGCTCGTGGGCGGAGCGGTCGTCCTCGCCGCCCTCCTCACGGGCGCGTTCGCCCTCCGCGGGGCGGGCAGCGCGTGCGCGGCAGCGGCGGCGGCCGCGAAGACCGGCAAGGCGACCTTCTACACCGACAGCGGTGGCAACTGCTCGTACCCGAGCCCGCCCGACGACCGGCTCTTCGTGGCCCTCTCCCCGGCGGAGTACGCCGACGGCGCCGAGTGCGGCGGCTACCTCGACGTGCGCGGCCCCAACGGCAGCGTCCGGGTGAAGGTCGTCGACCAGTGCCCGCCCTGCGAGGCCGGCCACATCGACCTGAGCCGCGAGGCGTTCGAGCGGATCGGCGATCCGGTCGAGGGCATCATCCCGGTCACCTACACGACCGTGGCCAGCCCGCGCACCGCGAACCTGACGTTCCGCATCAAGGAGGGCGCGAGCGCCTACTGGTTCGCGGTGCTCGTCGACAACACCGGCAACGCGCTGCGCAAGGTCGAGGCCAGGGGCCCGGGCGGCAGCTGGCGCTCGGCGCACCGGGAGCCCTACAACTACTGGCTGATCGACAGCGGCATCGGCGAGGGCCCGTACAGCATCCGCGTGACGGACGTCCGCGGCCGCTCCGCCACGGCGACGGGCATCGACCTCGCACCCGAGACGACCCAGACCTCGGGTGTACGCCTCGGCGGCGCGGGAGTGGCACCGGCGGCGAAGAAGAAGACGCCGACGAAGAAGCCGACACCGACCCCGACGGCGCGCCCAAGCCCGACGGCGGCGGCCACCACACCACCGGCGGCGGCACCACCCACCGAGGCCGCGACCCTGGCGAACGCCGATGCCGGCATCGGCAGCCGATGCGACTGACGACCACGACCGCAATGGATGATCCACAGCGAGCTGGCAGCCGGTAGCGTCCCGGCTCGTGAGTGACCCGACGCCGAGCCGCTTCGTGGCGGAGCCACCCCGCCGCGCACCTGCGCCGCTCCCGGTCGAGGACGGCTACCTCCCGCCCGAGCCGCCCCGGCGAGGCTTCCGGATCTTCCTGGTGGCGCTGGGTGCCGCCGTGCTGGCTTGCGGCGGCGGGCTTGCCTGGGCAGCCACCCACCGCGCTGAGCCGCAGAAGCTGGAGTCGCTCGGCGAGTTGGGCATCGGGACCTGTTTCGACTGGATCGAGCAGGAGCTGTCACCGCGGGTGCCGGTGGTGAACTGCGACGACCCGCACGACGCCCAGGTGTTCGCGCGGCACCTGGTCGACGGTCAAGTCGCATGGCCGGGCGTGAAATGGTTCCAGGAAGAGTACGGGCCGCGCTGCGAGCGCCAGCTCGAGAACTACGCTCCCGACGCCTACGAGGACCCTGC
This sequence comes from Asanoa sp. NPDC050611, assembly GCF_040654855.1. NCBI lineage: Bacteria > Bacillati > Actinomycetota > Actinomycetes > Micromonosporales > Micromonosporaceae > Asanoa > Asanoa sp. NPDC050611. The sequence goes on along the minus strand of NZ_JBFAIU010000406.1, from coordinate 166 downwards.
GGTGGCGGTCGGCTGGGTCAGCACGGACGAGGTCGGCTGGCGGCAAGGCTACCGCTGGGTGTCCTGTGTGGCCGGCGACCCGGACAACAGGCGGTCCGGACCGCTGCATTGAACACGGGCGGGCGGCCCTGCCCCCTTTGCTCTGCATCCATATACGCATCAGCCC
>NZ_JBFAIU010000405.1:0-6115 GCF_040654855.1 Asanoa sp. NPDC050611 | reverse complement strand
GCGTAGAAGTCGTTGTTGACCGGGCCGAACGAGTCGCCCCAGAGGCGCCAGCCGCCGTCGTTGGCCTTCAGCAGCAGCGGCGCCTCGATCGCGGTCTTCAGCCGGGTGGAGACCTACAACTACTTCGCCACGGACCCGGTGGCCGGCACCGAGACCTACACGCAGTCGGCCGGGCTGCGTTCCTCGTCCGGCACGGCGGCCGCGATGACCGGTGGCTGCGCGAGGCTGGAGGTCTGGAACGCGATCGGCAACGCGGCGACCACCGTGCGGGTCGACGCCACCGCCGCCGAAGGGAGGCAGTCGACGCTGACCGTGCCGTTCACGGTCTCCTGAGCCGGGTGGTGGCCGCGGCGCTCACGGCAGTGCCGCGGCCACCGCCTCGGCTACGGGGATGTCGTCGCGCAGCGTGATCGCCGCGACCACCGCCGCGATCGGCATCGGTGCGTAGAGGTGCGGGAAGAGCGCGCCGCCCCGCGAGACCTCCCAGCGCAGGTCGGCGCCGAGCACGTCGGGGTCGACGGCGAGCATGGTCAGCCCGGTCTGCCCGGCGAACACCCGGGCCGCGGTCTCCACCACCTGGTCGCCGGCGGAGAAGTGGATGAAGCCGTCGCCGCGGTCGAAGTCGGATCCCTCGTAGACGCCGGCGGCCTCGGCGGCGTGCCACTCCGCGGTGGTCAGCAGCTTGTAGATCACCGGCCAGAGCCTACCGGCGCGGTCGGCACCCAGAAGCGCAGTTTTCCGCCGCGCTGGTCCTCGAACACGCCGCCGTTGGCCTCGATCACCTTCCGCGACCCGACGTTGTCGACGTCGCAGGTGACGAGCGCGGACCCGATGCCGAGCGCCCGCGCGACCGGCAACGCCGCGCGCAGCATCGCGGTCCCGTGACCCCGTCGGCGCGCGCTCGTCCGCACGTCGTAACCGATGTGTCCGCCCATCTCCAGCAGCGTCGGCGTGAGTCGGTGCCGGATCGCCAGGCGACCGAGGTATTCCGGGCCCTCGACCCACCAGAGCGTCGTCGCCGGCACGAAACCCGCCGGCCGTGGCGAGTCCTCGAGCGCCTCCGCACGCAGCGCGGTGACGTACGCCGTGAACACGTCGAGGGCCGCCCACCGGTCGCCGTACTCCCGGATCTCTCTTCCGATCATGGTCTCGTCGGCGGCCGCGCCACGCCCCTCGGACCGGAACTCCGCCATCGCCGCGAGGAACGAACCATGGACGTCGACCGTGGGCGGCAGCAGCGTGGGCATGCCCGTGTTCCTATCACCCGACGCGCTGGAGCGCGCGCTCGCGGCGGGCCGCGACGAGCGAGCCGGACTCCCGGCGGGCCATCCGGCGCAGCACCACCGGGGCCAGCAGCAGGCCCGCCACCGCCCACAGCGAGAGCACGCCGACCGTCTCCAGGTGCCGCCACGAGTCGCCGAGCTCGACCGCGACCGCCGCGTCCGGCAGCAGGGCCGCGCGCATCCCGAGGCCGAGCCAGTAGAACGGGAACACCTGGGCCACCGCCTGCAGCCAGCCCGGCAGCGCCGCGAGCGGATAGAAGATGCCCGAGATCGCGACCAGGCCCAGGATCGGCAGGGTGAGCAGGCCCTGGCTCCGGGCGTTGCCGAAGGCCGCGCCGAGCACGATGCCCAGCGGCAGTGTCGCGACCAGGGCCAGGGCGAGCAGGCCGGCCACCGCGAGCCAGCCGGCGCCGCCGGTGACCAGGCCCGGCACCAGCAGCGCCGCCGGCACGAGGAAGATGGCCAGGTCGACGACCAGGCCGCCGCCGACGAGGAGCAACGTTCCCACGAGGTACGCGGGCATGCCGTGCGGGGTGGCCCGGGCGCGCAGCAGCGTGCCGTCCTCCCGGTCGGCGGTGAGCTGCTGGCTCAGCGAGACCATGCCGAAGGCCGCGTTCATGCCGAGGATGCCCGGCACGGCGAGCGCGCCGAGCGAGAAGGCGCCGAACTCCCGGCCGCGCAGGGGACGCGGTCGAGTCGGCGGTCGACCGCGTGAACGCCTCGCCCGCGCACCGCCAGCGGACCTCGTCCGCACCGACGATGTCCCGGGCCAGCCGGGCCGGGGTGCCGTCGGCGACGATCCGGCCACCGTCGAGGATCACGATCCGGTCGGCGAGGCGTTCGGCCTCGTCGAGGTCGTGGGTGGTGAGCAGCACGGTCGTGTCGAGCCCCGCGACCAGGTCGTGGAACTCGCGCCGGGCGACCGGGTCGAAGCCCGCCGTCGGCTCGTCGAGGAACAGCACCTCGGGCCGGCCGACCACGCCGATCGCCACGTCGAGCCGGCGGCGCTGGCCGCCGGAGAGCGTGCGGACCTTCTGCCCCGCCTGGCCGGTCAGGCCGACGGCGGCCAGCAGCTCGTCGACCGGCCAGGGTCGCGGGTAGTAGCCGGCGAGGTGGGCGAGCAGCTCCCGGACCCGCCACTTCGCGTGGTCGCGCCAGGACTGCAGGACGATGCCGACCCGGGCCCGCCAGGCGTCGCCGGCCCGGGCCGGATCGTCGCCGAGCACCGCGACCCGGCCCGCCGTGGGACGCCGGAACCCTTCGAGGATCTCGATGGTGGTGGTCTTGCCGGCGCCGTTGGGGCCGAGCAGCGCGACCGTCTCGCCCGCGCCGACCTGGAACGTCACGTCGTGCAGGACCTCGGTCGCGGCGTACCGCATCCGGAGCCCGCCGACGTCGATGACCGTCGTCGTCATACCGGCGGACGGTAGTTTTCGTTTCCGGGACCGTCAACGGTAAAGTCGTTGCCTGACAACGGATTCAGGCAATCATTGCAATGGCGGTGGGTGGGAACGCAACGCCCGTTGCAATGGGCTGCGGGTGAACGCAACGGAGGTCTCGATGCCGGGTGGCAGGCTGACGCACGACGAGCGGCTCGGGATCGCGGCCGGGCTCGCCGAGGGCCACGGGTTCGCGGAGATCGCCCGCGGGCTCGGCCGGCCGACCTCGACCGTGACCCGCGAGGTGGCCCGCAACGGCGGCGCCCGCGGCTACGCGGCTGACCGGGCGCACCGGGCGACCGCCCGGCGGGCCCGCCGGCAGCAGCCGACGTTCGCCGACACCGGCCCCGGCGCCGGCGAGGAGGCCCGCCGCGCCTTCGTCGAGGAGTTCGCGACCCTGCTGGTCACGGCCGGGATCCCGCGGATGGTGGCCCGCGTCCTGTCCTGCCTCTACACCACCGACACGGGCGCGCTGACCGCCGCCGACCTGGTCGAGCGGCTGCGGGTCAGCCCGGCCTCGGTGTCCAAGGCGGTCGGCTACCTCGCCGACCTCGACCTGCTGCGGCGCGAGCGGTCCGGCCGGCGCGAGCGGTACGTCGTCGACGACGACGTGTGGCTGCGGGCCTGGGCCACCAACGCCCGCGTCCACCTGGCCTGGGCCGAGGCGGCCGGGCGCGGCGTGGCGGTGTTCGGCGCGCGCACACCCGCGGGCGCCCGGCTGGCCGAGATGGCGGAGTTCTTCGGCCGGCTCGGCGACGACATGTCCGGTGGCCCGGCCGACGCCGCGGTCGCCGACGTGCTGACCGTCACCGCCGCGCTGGTGCAGGTGGGTGCGCCCGTGAGCCGCGCCGCACTGGCCGCCGGGCTCGGCTGGGCGGCCGACCGGGTCGGCGCCGCGCTGCAGGACGCGGTCCGCCGGCCCGACCTGACCGGTCCGGTCACGGTGCGCCGGATACGCGGGTCGCGTTACGCGGCAATAGCCCGCCTTTCGGACGAACAACGCCACGCATTGACCGCTGTCGTCCGGTCAACCTGACGTTACGCAGCGGTTTCTGGCCGAAAGTGGCATGGCCATCGTCCCATCGGTAGGACATTGTTGATCTCGCAACCAGGGTGGCGGAGACGGAAGCGGATAATGGCGCACATTGACCAATTCGGGTATGGCTGGATTACTCCGGCGTTGAGCTACGCGCTGTCGGTCCTGGGCTCTGTCCTCGGTCTGATCTGCGCCCAGCGCGCGCGGGAGGCGCACGGCACGGCACAACGGGCGTGGTGGCTGATGCTCGCCGCCTGGGCGATCGGCGGCACCGCGATCTGGAGCATGCACTTCATGGCGATGCTCGGCTTCTCGGTCACCGGGGCGCCCATCCGCTACGACATCGGGCTCACCGCGGCCAGCGCACTGCTCGCCATCGTGACGGTCGGCATCGGGCTGTTCATCGCCGGGATGGGCCGGTCGATGCTGGCCAAGGTGATCATCGGCGGGGTGGTGGCCGGCCTCGGCGTCGCCGCCATGCACTACACCGGCATGGCCGCGATGCGGCTCAACGCGGAGGTCCACTACGACAGCACCCGGGTCGGCCTGTCGATCGCCATCGCGGTGGTCGCGGCCGCGGTCGCCCTCTGGCTGGCCACCAACGTCAAGGGCGCGCTGGCCCTCTTCGCCTCCGCCCTGGTCATGGGCGTCGCGGTCAACGGCATGCACTTCACCGGCATGTACTCGATGTCGGCCACCCTGCACGAGGAGCAGGGGACGCTGTCCGGCGCGACCGCCTCCAACCTGCTGGTGCCGATCGTGCTCGCCGTGATCCTGGTCGTGATCGGGCTGGTCTACGCGGTGCTCGCCGCGCCGACCGCCGACGACCGGGCCGGCGCCGAGTACCTGCAGAACCGGATGGCCGACCGGCTCGACAGCGTGACGGCGCAGGCCCAGGCGCAGGCGCCGGACCCGCACGGCCTGGCAGCCCGCTCCGGCGAGAACGTTCCCAAGCCGGGGGCCGACCCCCAGGGCCTGGCGTCGCGGTTCCAAAGCCGCCGCTGATCAAATAGCGTTGCTGCCCATGGAGTTCAACTGGGCACGCAGCCACCGGTACGGCGCCACGCGCCTGGCCACCCCCTCGACGGTCGACGAGGCACGGGAGCTGGTCGCGGGCGCCGACCGGGTGCGGGCGCTCGGCACCCGGCACACGTTCACCGGCCTCGCCGACACCACCGGGCTCCTGCTCTCCACGGCCGGCCTGCCGATGGACCTCGAGATCGACGAGTCCGCCCGCACCGCGACGGTGGGTGCCGGCGCCCGCTACGGCGAGGTCGCGATCGCCCTCGACGCGCGTGGGTGGGCGCTGGCGACGATGGCCTCGCTGCCGCACATCTCGGTCGCGGGCGCGGTGGCGACCGGCACGCACGGCTCGGGAGACCGCACCGGGTCGCTGGCGGCCGCTGTCCGGGCGGTCGAGCTGATCGGCCCCGACGGCGCGCTGCGCCGGGTCGCCCGCGGCGAGCCCGACTTCGCCGGCAGCGTGGTCGCGATCGGCGCGCTGGGCGTGGTGACCCGGGTCACCCTCGACATCGAACCGTCCTACGTGATCCGGCAGGCGGTCTACCGGGACCTGCCGTGGTCGCGCGCCGTCGAGGACTTCGACGCGCTCACGGGCGCCGCGTACAGCGTGAGCCTGTTCCTCGACTGGGCCAGCGACCGGATCGCGCAGGTCTGGCTGAAGAGCCGCGGCGACCTGCCCGCCGACCTGTTCGGCGTGGCCGCGGCCGACGAGCCGGTGCACATGCTGGCGGGTGCGCCCACCGAGGCGGTCACCGGGCAGGAGGGCGTGCCCGGCCCCTGGCACGACCGGCTGCCGCACTTCCGGCTGGCTTTCACGCCGAGCCGCGGCGAGGAGCTGCAGAGCGAGTACCTCCTGCCGCGGACCGCGGTCCAGGAGGCGTTCGCGGCCCTGCGCCCGCTCGGCCCGCGGATCTCGGAGGTCCTGCAGATCACCGAGATCCGCACCGTGGCGGCCGACGACCTCTGGCTCAGCTGCGCCTACGGCACCGACGTGGTCGGCGTCCACTTCACGTGGGTCAAGGACGCCGAGCGGGTGTACGCGCTCCTGCCCGAGATCGAGGAGCGCCTGCTCCCGCTGGGTGGCCGCCCGCACTGGGGCAAGTGCTTCGTCACGACCGACGTCGCCGGCCTCTACCCGCGGATGGCCGACTTCCGTGCGTTGCGCGCCCGGGTGGACCCGGCCGGCAAGTTCGGCAACGCGCTGGTGGACAAGCTGGTCGGCTAGGCCGGCCAGCTGCGCAGCGACCGGTCGAGGGCCTCGACCAGGTGGTCGAACGAGGCCGCGACGCTCTGCGGCAGGCCGAAGCCGCCGGCCGCGTCGAGGGAGACGAAGC
>NZ_JBFAIU010000404.1:0-6140 GCF_040654855.1 Asanoa sp. NPDC050611 | reverse complement strand
CGTCCTCTCCACGGTGATGGACGCGGCGGACCGCGACTACCGCGTCTACGTCCTCTCCGACGGCGTCGCCGACTCCGACCCCGAACTGCACGACACCCTGCTCGACAAGGTCCTCGGCCGCCGCGCCACCATCATCGACAGCGCCGAGCTCCACAACATGCTCGAAAAACCCTAGATAGGGGCTGCTTGCTCGGGTCCGTGGTGGGCGCGACCGTCGCTCCCGCCAGACACCGCTCGCTTCGCTTCGCTGCCAGGCCCGCTGGGGTTTTCTTATCCGTGGCTGGAGGGGCGGGCCCGCAGAAACCCCCCGGAGTTCGCCGACGAAACCGGCACCGCCCACGGCCTGGCACCGTCCACGGCCCCAGCACCGTCCGCAGCCGGGGCTCGGTCCGCCGCCCGACATCGTCCACACACCCGGCACCGAACAACGGCGCCAGCTCCGGTTACGGCCCGCAACCCCGGTAGCGAGCCCGCGTCGAGTCCGTGCCGCTACACGGGTACCGGGTTTCGGAGGCCTGGATGGCCGGCCGGGAGGGTTCGGCGGACCACCCACCAGCTGACCGCCACGCAGGCCGCGACCAAAGGCCACGTCAGGGCCACCCGCGTCGCGGTCAGGGCCAGCACCCGGTCCGCGGCGTAGAGCGGCAGGAACACGCCCACCCGGATCACGTACTGCATGACCCAGACGACGCTGCCCCAGCCGTACGACCGGACCAGCGCCGGGTCGCGGCGCCAGCGGGTGCCCTGGCGTAGTGCGAAACCCACGACGACGCCGAGCAGGGGCCAGCGGATCGCGATGCTGACCAGCCACGCCAGCGCGCTCGCGGCGTTCGTCAGCAGTTGCAGCAGGAAGAAGTCCGCGGCGCGGCCGGTGCGCAGCACGATCAGCGCCGCCAGGCACACGCCGAACAGGCTGATCACCACCGCCAGCGGGCGGTGGCCGCGGGACAGCCGCCAGGCCGCGACCGCCGTGCCGACCGCCAGCGCGGCGATCACGCCGAACAGGACGGACGCGCCGCCGGCCGCCCAGCCGACACCGAAGGCGAGTGGCGGCAAGGACGCCTCGATCGCGCCGCGGCGGCCCCCGAGCAGGTCGTTGAGCGACTCCTCGGCCATCGAACCTCCCCAGCGGCGGCCGGAACTCGCCGTGAGGTTACCCTAACCAAACGAATCGGTAGGCGACCCCGACGGCCGGACCCGGTAGGTTCTCAAGACGTGAGCCACCGTTGGGGAATGACGGTCCCGTTCGCCGGGATCCCGTTGGCCGACCACGGTCGACTTTATGCGCTGTTGCACGACGCCGGCTTCACGGACCTGTGGACGTCCGAGGTCGCCGGCGCCGACGCCTTCACGCCGTTGACGATCGGGGCGATCACGACGCCGCGGATGCGGCTCGGCACCGCCGTCGCGCCCGTGTTCACGCGCGGGCCCGGGCTGCTCGCGATGACCGCGGGCGCGCTGGCCGAGACCGCGCCCGGCCGGTTCGTCCTCGGCATCGGCGCCTCGTCGCCGGTCGTCGTCGGCGACTGGAACGCGGTGCCGTTCACCGAGCCGTTCAAGCGCAGCCGCGACATGCTCCGGTTCCTCCGGGCCGCGCTGGCCGGCGAGCAGGTCGACCGCGAGTTCGACACGTTCGCGGTGCGCCGGTTCCGCCTCGAGCGCCCCCCGGCGACACCGCCGTCGATCCTGCTCGCCGCGCTGCGCCCCGCGATGCTCCGGCTGGCCGCGGCCGAGGCCGACGGGACGATCCTCAACTGGCTCGCGGCGACGGATGTGCCCAAGGTGCTCGACGCCCTCGGCGACGCCCGCCCCGACGGGTTCGAGATCGCCGCCCGGATCTTCATGTGCCCCACCGCCGACGCTGACCACGCCCGCGCCGTCGGCCGGCGGATGATCACGAGCTACCTGACCGTTCCCGCGTACGCGGAGTTCCACCGCTGGCTCGGCAACAGCGACCTGCTCGACCCGGTCTGGACGGCCTGGGCGGCCGGCGACCGGCGCGGCGCACTCGCGGCGGTGCCCGACGAGCTGGTCGACGCGCTCGTCATCCACGGCACACCGCACCAGTGCAAGGAGCAGATCATGCGGTACGTCGAAGCCGGCGTCACGACCCCGGTGATGGCGCCGCTGCCGACCCCGGAGCTCACCTCGGGCGGCGTCGAGGCGCTGCACGCCCTGATCGGTGAGCTGTCCGCACCATCCAGTGTGGAGAGAGGCTGAGCGCATGGACCTGCGCGGCAAGGTAGTCGTCATCACCGGCGCGGCGGGCGGCATCGGCGCCGCGATGGCGCGCCGCTTCGCCGACGCCGGGGCGGCCGGCCTGGTGCTGGCCGACCTCGACGGCTCGGCCGTCGACGCGCTGGCCCGGTCGATCGACCGCGGCCTGACCCGCGCGGTGCCCTGCGACGTCACGGACCCGGCGCAGGTGGCCGCCCTCGTCGACGCGGCGCACGAGACGTTCGGCCCGGTCGACCTGTTCTGCTCGAACGCCGGCATCACGACGGGGACGGGCCTGGACACCACGGACGCGGTCTGGGACCGCGCCTGGTCCGTCAACGTGCACGCCCACGTCGTCGCGGCCCGCGCGGTGCTGCCGTCGATGCTCGACCGCGGCGCGGGCTACCTGCTGCAGACCTGCTCCGCGGCGGGCCTGCTGACCGCGGTCGGCGACGCGCCGTACGCGGTGACCAAGCACGCCGCCGTCGCCTTCGCCGAGTGGCTGTCGATGACCTACGGCGACCGCGGCATCCGCGTCAGCGCGCTGTGCCCGCAGGGCGTCCGCACCCCGATGCTCGACCAGGGCCTGGCCCGCGGCCACGCCGGCGCCCAGGTCACGGCCGCGGCCGGCGAGGTGCTGACCCCGGAACAGGTGGCGGACGCGGTGATTGAGGGCCTGGCGGCGGAGCGCTTCCTGATCCTCCCGCACCCGGAGGTGGCCACCTACCAGCAACGCAAGGCGGAAGACCCGGACCGCTGGCTCGCGTCGATGCGCAAGCTGATCAGCCGCGTCTCCTCCACCGCCTGACCGCCGGCGCGCGGTCCCGAGGTGAGCGACCGCCTGGGCACGGTCGCCCTGATGTGGCAGGCGCACCTGCGCGCGCCGTTCCCCCGTGCGAACGTCGGCGCCGTGGAGATGGTCATGGTCGACGCCGACATCGCTGGTTGCGTCAGCGTCTGGCTCGACAACGGTGGCCACCTCGACGCGGGCCGGCGATCGGTGCTCGCGGACCGCCTGGACGACCTCGATGCGGTCCTCCCGCTGCTGGCCGGCCACGCGCGCGACTACTACCGCCGGCTCCGCGACCTCGCCGAGCTGATCAAGCCCGGGAACTGACCGACACCGCGCGCCGCGAAGGGGCTCTACGGCCTGAGGCGGCCGCGGCGTCTGGGATGCTCGGCGCCGGCGGCGGTCGCCTTGGCACGACCGTTGGACTCCCGCGAGCCGCCACCTCCCGGCCCGACGCCCTCCGCGAGCGAGGCAGACCCGGCCGAGCCGGCAGCCGCCGGCTCCTCGTGGCTCTCCCGCGAGCCGCGACCTCCCGACCTGACACCCTTAGCGAGCGAAGCAGCCTCGACCGAGCCAGCAGCCGCCGGCTCCTCGTGGCTCTCCCGCGAGACGCCACCTCCCGACCTGACACCCTTAGCGAGCGAAGCAGACTCGACCGAGCCAGCGGCCGCCGGCTCCTCGTGGATGTAGACGCCGCCGCGGAACAGGGAGACGACCGCGCCGGCGGCTGCGAGGGCCGCGGCCAGGACGAAGACCACGATCAGGCCGTCGTGGAACGGGCCGCTGAGGATGCCCGGCAGGAACGTGCGGCCGGTCAGGTGGGACAGCGCGTCCGGCGAGACCTGGCCTGTCACGCCGGCCTGGTCGAGGAGCGTGCCGATCGGGTTCGTGCCCAGGAACGCCGCGAACATCAGCGACACCGGTGGGACCGCGACCACCGACGTGACCGCGTCCGGTGGCAGGCCCTGCCCGCCCAGGCCCGACTGCAGCGCGCCGGGCAGCGACGACGACAGGCCCGCGATCAGGAGCGAGAAGAACACGCCGATCGAGAGGACCATGCCCGCGTTCTGGAACGTCGCCCGGATGCCCGAGGCGACACCCCGCTCCCCCGGCGGCACCGCGTTCATCACCGCGGTCGTGTTCGGGGCCGAGAACAGGCCCGAGCCCGCGCCGTTGAGGAACAGCAGCACCGCGAACACCGGGTAGCTGAAGTTGACCGGGATGAACAGCAACCCGACGAACGTCGCCGCCATCACCACCAGGCCGCCCGTGGCCAGCAGCTTCGCGCCGTAGCGGTCCGAGAGCCAACCCGACAGCGGCCCCGCCACGATGAAGCCGATCGTCAGCGGGACCAGGTAGATGCCGGCCCACAGGGGCGTGTCCTCGAAGTCGTACCCCCGCAGCGGCAGCCAGATGCCCTGCAGCCAGATGATCAGCATGAACTGCAGGCCACCCCGGGCGACGGCGTTGAACAGCGCCGCGGCGTTGCCCGCCCAGAACGCCTGGATCCGGAACAGGCCCAGGTGGAACATCGGCTGCGCGACCCGGGTCTCGACGACGCAGAACACCACGAGCAGCACGGCACCCACGATCAGGCCACCGAAGACCAGCGGGTTGGCCCAGCCTTCGACGTGGTCCCCGTACGGCTGGATGCCGTAGGTCAACGCAGCCAGCAGCACCGTCAGCCCGACCGCCAGCGTCGCGTTCCCCCACCAGTCGATCCGTACCACCGGCTTGCGGGTCACGGTCTCGCGCAGGTTCCGGTACGCCCAGACGGCGCCGACGACACCGACCAGCGCGCTGACGCCGAAGATCGACCGCCAGTGCCACGCGGACAGCACGCCGCCGAGCACCAGGCCGACGAAGCTGCCGGCCAGGCCGGCGACCTGGTTGACGCCGAGCGCCGTGCCCCGCTGCCGCGCCGGGAACGTGTCCGTGATGATCGCCGCCGAGTTGGCCATCAGCATCGCGCCGCCGACGCCCTGCACGATCCGCCAGCCGATCAGCCAGAGCGCCGCCGTCCGCCCGGCACCGGGCGTGAGCAGGCAGGCCACCGACGCGGCCGCGAAGACCGCGAAGCCCGCGTTGTAGATCCGCACGCGGCCGAACATGTCGCCCAGCCGGCCCAGCGACACCACCAGTACGGCGGTCACCAGCAGGTAGCCCATCAACATCCACAGCAGATAGCTGACGTTGCCGGGCGCGAGCGGGTCGAGGTGGATGCCGCGGAAGATCGCCGGCAGCGAGATGATCAGGATCGACGCGTTGACCGTGGCCATCAGCATGCCGAGCGTCGTGTTCGACAGCACCGACCACTTGTGCGGAATCCGGCCGGCGGAGCGGGCGTGGATCGTCATGGGTACGGCCTCATCTCATTAGCTGTACTAACCATATTGCGCCGCCCGCACGGATGCCGCGTGAACTGGGTCCCAACCCGCGGCCCGACGGGCACTTCAAACAGGGATCAGACGGGACATAAACGACTCGCCAGGTGGCTCGCCGCCAGCAGGCCAATGGCAACCTGGCCATACCACAGCCACTAGCATGTTGCAATCGGCAGTTGTCGCTATCTGTGCCATATTCACGTGAGTCTTGTCACGCGTCGTGCTGGTCCCTACGCTCTGAGTGACGAAACGCCTTCTGGAACCCCTCCGGGAGACGTCCACGGTCACCACCGCTGGGGAGGACCAATGACCGAGGAGACCACCAGCCACGAGGCCGACGCCAAGCTACTGCAAGCCAGCCTCGAGGTCGTCGCCGACCGTGCGGATGAGCTCATCGCGTCGTTCTACGGCCGGCTGTTCGCCGAGTACCCGGCCGTCCGGCCGATGTTCCCCGCCGACATGGACGCGCAGCACGACAAGCTGCTGGGCGCCATCATCGCGCTCGTGACCAACTACGAGAACCCCGAGGCGCTGCGCCCGACCCTCGAGGCGCTCGGCGCCAAGCACGACGGCTGGGGCGTACGCCCGGAGCACTACACGGCCGTCGCGGGCTGCCTGCTCGCCACCCTCCGCGAGTTCGCCGGCGACGCGTTCACGCCCGAGGTCGAAGGCGCCTGGGTACGGGCCGCCGGCGAGTTCGAAGACGACTTCTCGGGTCCGGCGGGGCCGGCGGATGATTCCGGTCCGGC
>NZ_JBFAIU010000403.1:0-6167 GCF_040654855.1 Asanoa sp. NPDC050611 | reverse complement strand
TGACCGACGAGGTCGGCGTGATCACGGGCGACCTGACGTTGCGGACGGAGTTGACCGACGGCAACGTCGTGCTCCGGGTGCAATACAAGGACGCCCACGGGTCGGCCCGACCGGTAGGCGCCCGGCTCGTAGGCCTCCTGCTCAGGGGCGAGGGCCCACCACCGGCGGACGGCACCGTCGGGCTCCGCGCCGTCGAGGACCTGGTGCTCGCGGACGACCGCTAGCGGCTACCGTTCGCATCCATGGGTTGGTACGGCGGGCAGGTCTACTACGAGGACACCGGGCGCGGCGACGCCGTCGTGCTCATGCCGGGCTGGGGCGGCAGCATCGTCGACCTGGACCGCGTACGCCGGGAGCTGGGGTCGGGGTTCCGGGTCATCGCCGTCGACCTCCCGGGTTCGGGGCGGTCGCGGCCGCAGCCGCGGCACTACCCGCCGACGTACTACGTGGACGACGCCCACCTGCTGCACGACCTGCTCGACGAGCTGCGGGTCGACGTGGCGCACCTGGTCGGCTTCAGCGACGGCGGCGAGGAGGCGCTGCTCATGGCGCAGCTCCGGCCGGCGCGGGCGTTGTCGGTGCTGACCTGGGGCGCGGCCGGCCGGATCGTGGCCGCGCCCAGGCTCCTCGACGGGCTCACCCGCCTGGTCGACGACCCCATCGACGAGCTGAAGCCGCTGGCCGCGTACCTGGTGGACAGGCACGGCGTCGACGGTGCCCGGATCATGGCGAGCAGCTGGGCCGGTGCGATGACGGCGATCATCGACGCCGGCGGTGACCTCAGCCGGTCCGGCGCCGCCCGGATCACCTGCCCCGCCCTGCTGGTCACCGGCACCTACGACCCGTACTGCCCGCCCGATCTGGTCCGGGAGATGGCCGACGCCATCCGGCGCGGGCAGTTCCTGGAGATGCCGGGCGCCGGCCACGACGTGCACCTCTCACACGGCGGCGCGCTGGTGCGCACCATCGTCTCGTGGCTGGGCGACCACTAAGGCCCGTCGGTCACTGCTGCGTGAAGCGGTAGTTGGTCTGGCCGAACGGCTCGCCCTTGGCGTGGCCGTACACCTTGTCCGGTGTGACTTCGAAGACCACGGTCCGGGCGTCCGGGGTGACGTCGATCTCCCACCGGCCGTCCCAGCGCTCGCGGTAGAGGTCGGCCAGCCGCCGCAGCAGGGCCGCGTCGGTCACCGGCGTCGCGGTGCCGTCGACGGCCACGTCGAGGCCCTGGTCCCAGGCCGTGTCGCCGGCGAGCACGAGCACGCGCGGGTTGGCCTGGAGGTTGGCGTACTTCACCTCGCGGTCGCCGGTGTGGAAGTAGACCTTCCCGTCGTGCACGACCGGCACCATCGGCGTCGCGTGCGGTCGGCCGTCGGGCCGGACGGTCACGATCCAGGCGACCTCTGCCGCGGCCAGTCTCGCCTCGGCGTCGGTCCACGGGACCGCCGCTGCCTGTGCCTCGCTGTACTGCGGGTCGATGTGCTCGCTCGTCGGCCGCATCACGCCCCCGAAACTGGTCGCCGGATGCACGTGGACGCTTGACGGTAACAGCCCGCGGTGCCGGTCTCAGGCGTGTGCCACGCCGGCGATCTGGGTGTTGAAGGGGATGAACGGGGTGTGCAACCGGTACGGCTCGATGTCGACCCGGGCGAACCCGGCCGCGCGCAGCAGGCCGGCCAGGTCCCGTTCGCAGGAGCAGCCCTCGAACGTCCAGGCCCACGGCCGGCGCAGGGCCCGCTGGAGCGCGCGGGTCGGGGTGCCGGACCGCCCGGCGACGTGCTCCACGAACCGGAACGTGCCGCCGGGACGCAGGACGCGCCGGATCTCGGCCAGCACGTCGGCGGGGTCGGTCACCGTGCAGAGCACGAGCGAGGAGATCACGCTGTCGACGCTCCCGCCCGGCAGCCCGGTGCGCTCGGCGACGCGGTCGCGCAGGTCGAGGTGCACGCCGCGCCGCTCGGCCTCGGCGCGCAGCCGCCGGTGCATCGGAATGTTGGGTTCGATGGCGACGAGCGTCGATCCGGGCCGCAGATAGCGGAGGTTGGCCCCCACGCCGGAGCCGATCTCGACCACGGTCGGGGGCAGGTCGGCGAAGACGCGCCGCTTGTGCTGCCGGACGTTCCACTCGATGTACGGGCCCATCGTGCCGAAGAACGCGGCGTTGAACGCGCCCCGCGCGCCGTGCACCTCGAAGCCGCTCGCTGTGTCGTTCTGGGTCACGCCTCCACCGTGCGCCGATCCGCCCGGCCGGTCAGGCGTGGAACTACCCCAGTTCGCGCCGGGCGGCGTACCACGCGGCGATCTGGGCGCGGGACCGGAAACCGAGGCGCAGGCGGATCCGTTCGACGTGCCCCTCGGCCGAGCGCTCGTCGATCCCCAGCCTCGCCGCGATCTCGCGGTTCGTGCACCCCTGGCTCACCAGTTCCGCCACCTCGCGCTGGCGCGCCGTCAACCCGTCGGTGCGGCGCCGTGGCACGGGCAGGCCGAGGAACCGACGGACGACGCGGACCAGCTCGTCGCGGTCACCGGCGTAGGGGATGTGCGACCGGCCGGGCAGCCGCACCAGCTCGGCGCCGCTGATGCCGGCGGCCAGGGCCTCGGCCTGCGCGACGGGTGCCGCACGGTCGCCGGTGCGGTGGACCACCAGGGTCGGCGCGCGCACCTGACCGAGGCGGTCGCTGACGTCGATCTCGTAGCTCAGCGCCAGCAGCGCCCGGGCTGTCGCGGCGCTCGAGCACGCGCGTTGGTAGCGGGCGAGCTCGGTCCGGGTCGCGCGGTCGGCGTCCGGGGCGAAGATGTCGGTCAGCACGTCGGACCCGAGGCCCCAGTGCGCCTCGACCAGGCCGAGGACGTGATCGCGTACGCCCGGCGGGGACAGGTCGCGGCCGCGTACCCAGCCGCCGTAGAGCACGAGGCGGCGAACGGTGTCGGGATGGTCAGCGGCCCACGCGGCGGCCACCGGTGCACCCATCGAGGTGCCCATCAGGTCGAACGGTTCGTCCAGCGGCGCGACGACGGCGGCCAGCTGCTCGAGCTCGAACGCCAACGACATCGGGCGGTCGGCGGCCGGCGACAGCCCCGTTCCGGCGCGGTCGTAGCGCACCAGGCGGCGGCCCCGCCCCAGCCCCTCGTAGAGCGCCCGCTCGGCCGGCAGCTCCCAGCCGCGCTCGAGATGCGTGAGCCAGCCCATCACGTAGACCAGCGGCCGGCCCGTGCCGACGGAGCCGTACGCCACCACGGTGCCGTCGGCCAGCACCACCCGGTCGATTCGCTGCCGCACCATGCGATTGTCGCTCCGCGGCCTAGCCGTACTCGCCGCGGATCGGCAGGTAGTAGGCCGGGGTGAAGGCGGCGATGATGACCACGCCCGCGAACGGCACGAACGCGCCGATGACGATGCCGATCCCGATCCAGACCAGCGCCACGGCGAAGCGGCGGCCGATGGACCGCGCCGAGGCGGGCTCCAGCGTGGGTTCCAGCAGCCCGCCGCGGCGCAGGTGCGCCCAGATGAGGTTGAACAGCACCGCGGCGGCGAACAGGGTGGTGCCGTAGAAGACGATCGCGGTGCCGACGCCGTCGTCGGCCCGGAGCGCACCCGCGAGCAGCGACGTCGAGAACGGCAGGAAGCCGATCACCATCAGCAGTACGGTGTTGAGGAACAGGATGGCGCGGTCGACATGGCGGACGCTGTCGAACATCACGTGATGGTTGACCCACACCTGGCCGATGTTGAGGAAGCTCATGACATAGGCGAGGTACGACGGCCACAGGTCGCCCAGCCCGCTGAGCAGGTGCCCGAAGTCCTCCGGCGGCTGGATCTCCAGCACGAGCAGCGTCACCGCGATCGCGAAGACCGCGTCGCTGAACGCGACGAGTCGGCCCGGGTTGCGCAGCAGGCGCGGCAGGTGTGCGGAGCCCCGCCGCGCGCGGACCATCAGGCGGCCCGGCGGCCGGTTTTCCTGGCGGGCGCCTTCTTCGTCGCCGTCTTCTTCGTCGTCGCGGTCTTCTTCGTGGCCGTGCTCTTCTTCGCCGCGGTCTTCTTGGCGGTCGCCTTCTTCGCCGGCGCCTTCTTCGCGGCGGTGGTCTTCTTCGCCGTCGTCTTCTTCCCGGTGGTCTTCTTGGCCGCGGCCTTGCGACCGCCCCCGGCGCGGCGGGACTTCGCGTCCTCCACGCTGCGCCGCAGCACCTCCATCAGGTCGGTGACGTTCGTCGCCTCGGGGGCCTCCGTGCCCTCGGTGATCTCCTCGCCGGCCTTCTTCGCCTCGATCAGCTCGTTGACCCGGTCCGTGTAGGTGTCGCGGTACTCCTCGGGCTTCCAGCCGCTGGTCATCGAGTCGATGAGCTGCGCCGCCATGCTCAGCTCGGTCGACTTGAGCTTGACCTTGCCCGGCATGTCGGCCAGGTCTCCGCCACCCGGCCCCGCGGCCCGTCCTCGACCACGTCCGCCAGCGCCGCGCCCACCTCCGCCGCCGCGATCGGTTGCGTCACCATCTGCGGCACCACGGAGAACCGGCCGAACTTCATCTGGTTCATCGTCTGGCCGGCGAACTCGTGGAACTGCGTGGCCCGCAGGATCGTGGCCGGAACCGGGCCCGCGAGGGCCGCCTGCTCCTGCGCCAGCTTGCCCACGTGGTAGCCGAACGGGATCTTGTCGACGCCCACGATGCTGAGCACCACGTGGTGTTTCACGCCCGCCGCCGCGGCGAGGACACCCAGCCGGTGCGTGGTGTCCGTGAAGTAGCGGACCGCCGCCGATCGGGACGTGGTGGTGACGTTGGCGCAGTCGACCACGCAGTCCACGCCCGCCAGCGCCTTCTCGAGGCCCGCTCCCGTGGTGAGGTCACCCTGGAACGCCTCGGTGCCGGCCGGGCCCGCGGTGCCGCCACGGCTGAGGATCGCGACCTGGTGGCCGCGCTGGGACAGTGCGCTCGCGGTGGGTCGTCCGACCACGCCCGAGCCTCCGATGACGAGTACGCGCATGAACTCACGACGAGACAGCCACCGCGGAACGTGACGGCGGGTGGTGCCGGTCACCCGGAACCCATCGGCCGTGGAGCGGCTCGTCACCAGCGGAGGTGACGAACATGGCGAAAATCCTGCGGCACATGCTCGCGGCGGCCCTGCTCGCGGTGACGATCGGCGCGATCGCCGCACCGAGCCCCGCCCGGGCCGGGGGTTGGGCGGCGACGGTCCTGGAGCCGATGCCGGCCACGTTGCGGCCCGGCCAGACGTACACCGTGGGCATGTGGGTCCTGCAGCACGGTTTCCATCCTTACGAGGGCAAGCTCGACGAGGTCGCGCTGCGGCTGGTCGACGCCAAGGGGGTCGAGACGAAGTTCCCGGCGGTGGCGTTGCCGGAGCCGGCGCACTACGCGGTCTCCGTCGTCCTGCCGCACGACGGGCCGTTCACGGTCGTCGGCATCCAGGGCTGGTTCGCGCCGTACGAGATCGGCACGATCAGCGCGGCCAAGGGGCTGCTCCAGCTGCCGGCGGTGACCCCGCTGACGAACGAACACCTGGCGCAGTACTGGCCCGGCAAGGTCAGGCCGCCGGTGCTCCCCGTGGACGAGCGCCGCGACCCGTTCGTGGCCGCCGCCGCGCCGCCGGCCGTCAAGGAGGAGGTCCAGCCGGTCGCCAACACCGTGTCGGACCAGGGCGGGACGCTACCGTGGCTGGCCGGCGCAGCGGCCCTCGTCCTGGTCGGCTCCGCGGTCGTGGGCCGGCGCCGGCTCCGGCGCGCCAATCCATAGCGGGGCACGCGTCCGCGGGGGATCATGAGAATCCCCCGCGGAAGGACGGCGCTGATGATCCTCGACTGGCCGGACTGCACCAACGTGCGCGACCTCGGCGGCCTGACCACCGGCGACGGCCGGCGGGTCCGGCCCGACGCCCTGCTCCGCTCGGACAGCCTCCACCGGCTGACCGAGCCCGCGGTCGCGGCGGTCCGCGCCGGCGGCATCCGGCGGATCCTCGACCTGCGCTGGCAGGCCGAGTGCGTCATGCGGCCGAGCCCGTTCGAGAGCGACCCGCTCTACCGGCACACGCCGCTGCTGGGCGACGACGACTACGTGATCACCCTCGACCAGCTCCGCGACGGTCCCGACTGGGACTCCGCGCACCAGGCGCACGCCGCGCACTACCTCAACCTCGCCGTGTCCGTGGAGCGTGGC
>NZ_JBFAIU010000402.1:0-6186 GCF_040654855.1 Asanoa sp. NPDC050611 | reverse complement strand
GTCACGGGGCGTTCCCTTCGTGACGATGAGGTCCTGGTACGCGGTCGCGAAGTCGAGGCAGCTGCCGGTGTCCATCTGCCCGGTGTACCTGCGGAAGATCTCCTGCCACGGTGTCTGGTGTTCGATCGGCGTCGGCTCGTGGTGGCGCCACCGCTCGGCGATCTCCTCGTCGCTGAGGTCCACGTCGAGGCGGTGGTTCGGGATGTCGAGGATGATCCGGTCGCCGGTGCGCAGGATCGCGATGTTGCCGCCGACGGCGGCCTCCGGGCTGATGTTGAGGATCGACGGGGCGTCGGCGGTGCCGCTCTGCCGGCCGTCGCCGAGGGTGGGGATGGCCTCGACGCCGCGCAGAATCAGCGCGGTCGGCGGCTGCATGTTGACGACCTCGGCCGACCCGGGGTACGCGATGTTGCCGGCGTTGCGCACCACCAGGATGCAGTCCTCGTCGATCTCGAGCGCGGGGTCGTCGATCCGCTCGTGATAGTCCTCCGGGCTGTCGAACACCACCGCGCGCCAGCTCATCGCAGGACTGGTCAGGTAGCGCGCGCGCAGGTCCTCCGTGACGACGGACATCTTCATCATCCCGGAGGAGAAGACGTTGCCGTGCAGGACGAGCACGCCGCCGCGGGGTCCGAACGGGTGCTCGTACTCGGCGATGACGTCGGGGTTGGTGCTCACCGCCTCGGCGATGTTCTCGCCGACGGTCCGGCCGGTGACCGTCATCGCGTCGGCGTGCAGTCGGCCGGCGGCCAGCAGGGTCTTCATGACGGCCGGCACGCCGCCCGCGCGATAGAAGTCCTCGCCCAGGTAGTCGCCGGCCGGGGCACAGTTGGCCAGGATCGGCACACCCCCGCCGACGGTCTCCCAGTCGCTGTTCGTCACCTCCACGCCGATGTGGCGGGCGATGGCGTTGACGTGGATCGGGCAGTTGGTCGAGCTCGCGATCGCCGCCGCCACCGTGATCGCGTTCTCGAACGCCGCCCGCGTCATGATCGCCTTCGGTGTCAGGTTCTCCCGGACTAGGCCCACCGCGCGAAAACCGGTCTCGTACGCCATCTGCCCGCGTTCGCGGTACGGGGCGGGGATCGCGGCGCAGCCGGGCAGCGTCATCCCGAGGGCCTCGGCGATGCTGTTCATCGACAGCGCGGTGCCCATCGTGTTGCAGTGGCCCTCGCTGGTGGCCGAACGGGCGACCCGGTCCATGAACTCGGCGTAGTCGATCTTCCCGGCGGCGAGCAGCCGCCGCGACTGCCAGATGATGAGGCCGGAGCCGGCGCGGCGGCCCTCCACGTACCCGTTGAGCATCGGCCCGCCGGAGAGCACGATCGCCGGGATGTTGACGGTGGCGGCCGCCATCAAGCATGCGGGGGTCGTCTTGTCGCAGCCGGTCGTGAGCACGACCCCGTCGAGCGGGTAGCCGTAGAGAACCTCGACCAGACCGAGGTACGCCAGGTTCCGGTCAAGCGCGGCGGTGGGGCGCTTGCCGGTCTCCTGCAGCGGATGGACGGGGAACTCCAGCGGGATGCCGCCGGCGTCGCGGACACCGGCCCGGACGCGGTCGGCCAGGGCGATGTGGTGGCGGTTGCACGGCACCAGGTCGCTGCCGGTCTGCGCGATCCCAATGATCGGCCGCGCCGACTGCAGCTCCTTCCGGGTCAGCCCGAAGTTGAGGTACCGCTCGAGGTACAGCGCGGTCATGCCGGCGTTGGCCGGGTTGTCCCACCACTGCTGGCTGCGCAGCGGCCGGGATCCGTCCACATTGCTCATGGTGTCCTCCCGGCTCCGGCGACGAGCATGGTCGGATCCCAGGCCCGGCTGCGCTTCGCCGTGCCACGGGCCAACAGGTCCGCGGTCTGGATCAGCGTCAGGTGCGAGAAGCCCTGCGGGAAGTTGCCGATGTGCCGCCGCGTGAACGGGTCGTACTCCTCCGCCAGCAGACCCAGTCCGTTGCGGAGGTCCAGCAGGCGCTCGAACAACGCCTCCGCCTCCGCCCGGCGGCCCTGCAGCGCGTAGACGTCGGCCAGCCAGAAGCTGCAGGCGAGGAACGGGCTCTCGTCACCGGGCAGTCCGTCGTGCCCGTGCTCGGTGTCGTAGCGGCGCACGAGGCCGCCGCGCATCAGCCCCTTCTCGATGGCCTCCACGGTGGAGACCATCCGCGGGTCGTCGGCCTCGAGGAAGCCGACCAGCGGCATGACCAGCACGCTCGCGTCCAGTGCGGCCGAGCCGTAGGCCTGGGTGAACGCGCCGACACCCGGGTGCCACGCCCGCTCCATCACCTCGTCGCGGATGCGCTCGCGCAGCGTCCGCAGGTGCGGCAACATGCCCGGTCCGTCGTCGCCGAACAGGCCGAACTCCTCGATCAGCCCGATCGCGCGGTCCACGGCCACCCACGCCTCGACCTTCGAGTGGGTGAAGTGCCGGGTCTGCTCGCCGCGCACCTCCCAGATGCCCTCGTCGGGTCGCTGCCACACGCGCTCGAGGTAGTCCAGCATCCCCCGGACCAGGTCCCACGACTCGGGCTCACCGACCAGGCCCATCTTGCGGGCCGCGTACAGGCAGCTGAGCGTCTCGCCGTACACGTCGAGCTGGAACTGGTCCCAGGCGCCGTTGCCGATGCGTACGGGCCTGGACTCCTCGTAGCCGGGCAGCCAGTCGAGCGATGCCTCGGTCAGCCGTCGCTCACCGCCGATGCCGTACATGATCTGGAGCTTGGTCGGGTCTCCGGCGATCGTCCGAGCGAGCCAGTCGCGGTAGGCCGCGGCCTCGTCGCCGTAGCCGCCGGCCATGAACGCGTGCAGGGTCAGGCCGGAGTCGCGCAGCCAGCAGTAGCGGTAGTCCCAGTTGCGCACGCCGCCGAGCTCCTCGGGCAGCGACGTCGTCGGTGCGGCGACGATGGCGCCGGTCGGTGCGTAGGTGAGCGCCTTCAGGGTCAGCAACGACCGCACGACGGCGTCCCGCCACCGGCCCTGGTACGCACACCGGTCGGCCCAGCCCTGCCAGAACGCCTCCGTCTCCGCCAGCGCCGCGGCCGGGTCGAGCGGCGGCGGCGCCGGCCGATCCGACTGTCCCCAGCTGGCGACAAAGGCCACGGCGGCCCCAGCGGCCACCGTGAACGTCGCGTCGACGAAACCCGGGCCCGTCCGCACGCCGATCGTGGACCGCAGGTGCAACGAGTCGGGGCCCGCGATCAGCGACACGACGCCGTCGTCGCGCGTCCGGACCCAGGGACGGGACGCGCCGTACCCGAAGCGCGGTTCGAGCCGGCAGGAGAACTCGACCTCACCCGACACGCCCTGGACCAGCCGCACCACGTCGCTGCGCCCGTCGGCGACCGGCATGAAGTCGACCACCCGCGCCGTCCCCCCGACGCACGAGAACTCGGTCTCCAACACCATCGTCTCGCCGCGGTAGCGCTGGTCCACCGCCAGCACCGGCTCCGTCGGACGAAGGCCCCAGCGCCCGTGCTCGTCCCGGCCGAGGAGAGCCGCGAAGCAGGCCTCCGAATCGAACCGGGGGACGCACAGCCAGTCGATGTCGGCGGTGCGCGACACCAGGGCCGAGCCGCGCGTGTCGCCGATCAACCCGTAATCCTCGATCCGAGCCGCCACCACGTCTCCCCGCGCCGGAATCGGTCGGCCATTCCCAGGACAGCACGAACCTCCGCCCGCTGTGGCCGAAACGGCGCGATCGGCGCAACCTGGTCCACTCGGCGGCTACGCTCGGTATGCCCTGACAAGTCCGATGCGCGAACACATGCGTGGATAGGCGACGACGCGCAAAGGCAGGTGCCACGACATGATCCAGCAGCTGGCCATCCTGGGCGGCACCGGCGACCTGACCGCCCGCTACCTCCTACCGGGACTCGCGGCGCTGCGCGCCGTCGGCGAGCTGGGCGACGGGTTCCGGCTCGTCGCGGTCGGCCGCGAGGACTGGACCGACGACGCGTTCCGGCAGTGGGCCGCCGACGCACTCGACCAGCACGCGCCGGACGCGCCGGCTTCGGCGAAGCGGGCGGTCGTCACCGCGTCCCGGTACCAGCAGGCGAACGTCACGGATCCGGCCAGCATGTCCGCGGTCGTCGCCGACGGCCAACCGGTCGCCGCCTATCTCGCGCTCCCGCCGTCGCTGTTCCCCGCCGCCGTGTCGGCCCTGCACGCCGCGGGCACCGCCGCCGGAAGCACCGTCGTGCTGGAGAAGCCGTTCAGCGAGGACCTGGCCGGAGCGACGGAGCTCAATCGCCTCCTGGCGGTGCTCTACAACGAGCAGGACGTGTTCCGCGTCGACCACTTCCTGGCGATGTCAACGGTCCAGAACGTCCTCGGCACGCGGCTCGCCAACCGCGTGCTCGAGCCGATCTGGAACAGCGCACACATCGCCGCCGTGGACATCGTCTGGGACGAGACGCTGGCGCTGGAAGGCCGGGCCGGCTACTACGACGGCGTCGGAGCGCTCAAGGACATGGTGCAGAACCACCTGCTGCAGCTGCTGTGCCTGACCGCGATGGAACCACCGATCAGCCTCGGCGACCGCGACCTGCGCGACCGCAAGGTCGACGTCCTGCGGTCCGTCCGGCCCCTGACCCTCGAGCAGACGGTCAACCGCAGCCGGCGCGCCCGCTACACGAGCGGACGGATCGGTGACCGTGCCGTGCGCGCCTACGCCGACGAGGACGGCGTGGACCCCGCGCACCGCACCGAGACGTTCGCCGAACTGCACCTCGAGCTCGACAACTGGCGGTGGGCCGGCACGAAGTTCCGGCTGCGCACCGGCAAGGCGCTGGGCCTCGACCGCAAGGAGATCGCCGTGCGCTTCCGGCCCGTTCCGCACCTGCCGTTCGAACACCAGGGCCCGGCGCGGCCCAACGTGCTCCGCTTCGGCCTGGAGCCGGAGAACGTCACGCTCGAGCTCACCGGCACCGGGCAGCAGCCGGACACGCTCGCGCCGCTGGACCTCACCGCGTCCCTGGTGCCGGCGGAGCTGCCGGCCTACGGGCGCCTGCTGCTCGACGTGCTCAACAACAACTCGGCCCTGTCGATCCGCGCCGACGAGGCCGAACTGGCCTGGCAGGTGGTCACGCCCGTACTCGACGCCTGGTCGAAGGACCTGGTGCCCCTGCACGAGTACGCGGCCGGCTCGGACGGGCCGACCACCGGCGGCGATTGATCTCACCGTCGGGCAGTGGCCCGGGCGCGCTGGACCCACCGCCAGCTGAGCTGCGAAGCGGACACGCTCCGGCTGCTGGCCGCGCTGCCCTGGCGTAGCTGCCAGATCGGGGCACGATGACGGAATGGCCCACGTCGCACTCTTCCACTCGGTGCTCGGCCTCCGTCGGGTCGAGCGACTCGCCGCCGAGCGACTGCGCCGGGCCGGGCATGCGGTGGTCACGCCCGACCTCTTCGCCGGAAAGACGGCGGACAGTCTCGAGCACGGCTTCCGGCTGGTCGACGGGATCGGCTGGGCAGTGGTGATCGACCGGGCGCGGTCGGCCCTCGCGGACATGCCGAACGACACGGTGCTTGCCGGCGCTTCGATGGGCGTGGGCGTCGTCGCGGACCTCTGGCCCGAACGCCCTGACACCGCCGGCGTCCTCATGCTGCACGCCGCCACCGACCTGCCGGCATCCGTCCGACCAGGTCTCAGGGCTCAGTTGCACGCCGCCGAACCGGACGATTTCGCGCCACCCGAGCGCGTCGCCGGCCTCCGCCGGGCGGCCCGGGAGGCCGGCGTCGACCTCGAAGTCTTCCGCTACCCGGGTGCCGGCCACTTCTTCACCGACGGCGACCTGCCCGACCACGACCCGGCCGCGGCGGAGCTGACCTGGAGGCGGGTCCTCGACTTCCTCGACAAGACGGGCTAACGGGCGCGCGGAGTCGAGTCGCGGATGATGACCTCCGTCGGGAGGACCATGCGGCGGGTGGTCAGGGGCTCGTCGCCGAGCATCGCGAAGAGCATGTGGGCCGCGGCGTGGCCGGTTTCCTGCAGCGGCATCCTGACCGTCGTCAAGGCCGGCTGCGTGTGGGCCGCCAGTGAGCGGTCGTCGAAGCCGCTGATGGCCACGTCGTCCGGGACCGACAGGCCGACCGTGCGGGTCGCGTCGAGGACCCCGGCTCCTCGACCACGTGCTCGGCCAGCAGCTGCCCGCCGACACGATCGCGCCGAGCGCCGACCGGGGCGAGGCGGTCCGCC
>NZ_JBFAIU010000401.1:0-6205 GCF_040654855.1 Asanoa sp. NPDC050611 | reverse complement strand
CGCGACCGCGCGTTCGACCACGCCGGGCACGACGGCGTAGACAGCGAACGGAAGGACCAGAAGGAGGGGTGACGGCAGTGGGCGGTCCCACCCGACCGTCCCGACGAGGAGCGCCAACGCCGCGGTCCCGGCGACGGTGGGCGACGTTCCCATCGCCAGCCCGGACAGGCACGCGACGGTCGACAGGACCGCGGCGGTCACCGGCCAGAGCCGGACGACGGCCAGCGGCGCCACCACGGCGGCCGCGACGAGCGCGCCGAGCGACGGCGGCGAGGGACCCTCGGCGAACCCGAGGGACTCGAGCGCGGCGGCCACGCCGAGGACAGCCGTCACCGGCCCGACCAGCACGGCCGGCCGCACTCGCAGGCCTGTCACACAAGCATTCTGACGGGCACGGAGCCAAAGGTCGTCCGTCAGGCAGCGGAGCGGTCCTCCCTCGCACCGGGGAGACGGGCGTCGACCGAAACCCCTCTCGGCCGTGACGCCCGCGGCGGGCTCCAGTTCCTAATCTGCCTGACATGGAACCGACCATCGAGGTACGCGCGCTGCGTAAGCGCTACCACACGACCGTGGCCGTCGACGGGCTGTCGTTCACCGTCCGCCCCGGCGAGGTCACTGGATTCGTCGGGCCGAACGGGGCCGGCAAGTCCACGACGATGCGGCTGATCCTCGGCCTCGACTCCCCGGACGACGGTGCCGCGCTGATCGGCGGCCAGCATTACCGGTCGCTCCGGACGCCGCTGACGAAGGTCGGCGCGCTGCTGGACGCGTCGGCGGTGCATCCCGGCCGCAAGGCCCGCGACCATCTGCTGTGGCTCGCCCACAGCAACGGCATCCCGAAGCGCCGCGTCGGCGACGTCATCGAGCAGGTCGGCCTGGGTTCCGCGGCGCGCCGCCGGGCGGGTGGCTTCTCCCTCGGCATGCAGCAGCGGCTGGGCATCGCGGCCGCGCTCCTGGGCGACCCGCCGGTGCTGATCTTCGACGAGCCGGTCAACGGGCTCGACCCGGACGGCATCGTCTGGATCCGGGGCCTGCTCAAGACCCTCGCCGCGGAGGGTCGCGCGGTCCTGGTCTCCAGCCACCTCATGGGCGAACTGGAAGACACCGCCGACCACCTGGTCGTCATCGGGCGCGGCCGGCTCGTCGCCGACACCAGCGTGGCCGCCCTGGTCGCCGCCGCGTCGAAGGAGCGCACCGAGGTCGTCACCGCGCAGCGGGAGGAGGCCACAGCCGTGCTCGCCCGCGCGGGCGCGACCGTGGCCGTCATCGCCTCCGACACGGTGACGGTCGAGGGCATGCCCGCCGACCGCGTCTCCGCCCTGCTCACCGGGGCCGGGATCGCGTTCACCGAACTACGGCGGCACCGGGCCACGCTCGAGGAGGCCTACATGGACCTGACCCGCGGATCGATCGAGTACGCACCCGAAGCCGTCGAGGGAAGTGCCCGGTGAACGCCCGCGAGTCGTTCCCGCGCCTGCTGCTCAGCGAATGGACCAAGCTGCGGTCGGTGCCCCGATGGGTCATCACCTTCGCCGGCGCGATGGCGTTGACCATCGGCCTGAGCGCGTTGCTCGCCTCGGCCAACCGCACCGACGCCAACGAGCACCGCAACTTCGTCGTCGGCCCCGCCAACGACCCGGTCTCCGACACCTTCTACTTCGTGCACCAGCCGATCACCGGGGACACGACATTCACCGTCCGGGTCGCGTCGCTCACGCCACCACGAGAACCCAACCTGCGGCGTCCGGGTGACGACTCCCCCGGCGGGGACTCGATGACCCTGCTGGAGGATCCCAGCCCGTACGCCGGGTCGGCCGCCGGAATCATGATCAAGGACGGCACCCGATCCGGGTCCTCGTACGCCTCGATGCTGCTGACCGCGGATCGTGGGGTGCGCATGCAGTCCGACTACGCCACCGACCGCGAAGGCAGTGCGAGCAGCGGAACGCGGTGGTTACGCCTCGTGCGATCCGGCGACACGATCACCGGTTACGAGTCGGCCGACGGGACAAACTGGACGCCGGTCGGGTCGACGACCCCGAAGAACCTGCCCGCCACCGCGGAGATCGGCTTCTACGTCTCGTCCGCGCCGGCCCTCTACACCTCCCGCGGTGGCGGCAGCTCGTCGCTCGGGGAACGGCCCACCAGCGCCGACGCCACCTTCGACAACGTCGCTCTCGACGGCGCGGCGCAGTGGAGGGGCGACCAGATCGCGGACCAGAACGCCGACGAACGCGAAGGAAAGGGCGGTCCGCCGGGCGGCCGGTACACCGCGTCCGGCAGCGGGTTCGTCGTCACCGGCACCGGAGCGATCGGACCCAAGGTGCCCGACGACGACATCGTGGAAGGCGCCCTGATCGGCGTCATCGCCGGCCTGATGGCGCTGATCTCCGTCGGTGCCCTGTTCGCCACCTCGGAGTACCGCCGGGGCATGATCCGCACGACGTTCGTGGCCACACCGCGGCGCGGGCGTGTGCTCGCCGCCAAGGCCATCGTCCTCGGAATCTCCGCGTACGTCGTGAGCCTGGCCGGCGTCGTCGCGGCCCTCCTGCTGGCACTGCCGACGATGAAGAAGCACGGGTTCGCGCCGCCTGCCTTCCCGACACCCTCCCTTTCGGACGGTCCGGTCGCGCGGGCGTTGCTGCTGACGGCGGCGTTCATGACCCTGGTGGCGCTGTTCGCGATGGCCGTCGGGATGCTGGCCCGCCGCAGCGCCGCCGCGATCACCACGACGATCGTGCTGGTGCTGCTGCCCCTCATCATCGGCATGGTCCTGCCGGGGACGGCACCGCGGTGGCTCATGTACACCACGCTGGCCGGCGGGATGGCCACCCAGCGGGCCAAGCCGCCGACCGTCACCCTGGCCGAGCCCTGGGCGATGATCGGACCGTGGGCGGGCATCGCCGTCGTCACCGCGTACACCTGCGCCGCGCTCGGCCTGGCCTGGTTGCGGCTGCGGCGGACCGACGCGTGACCGCGCTGCGGGCGGTGCGGGCCGAGTGGACGAAGCTGCGGACCGTGTCGAGCACCGGATGGCTGCTGCTGGGCGGGATCGTCGCCACGGTCGCGCTCGGCTGGGCCATCACCGGCTCGTTGGACCGCCGGGAGTGCGACGCTCCCTGCCTGCTCGACCCGGTGAAGCTGAGCCTGGCCGGCGTGCGGCTCGGCCAGGTGGCGGTCGTGATCCTGGCGGTCCTCGCGGTGACCGCCGAGTACGCCACCCGGACGATCCAGCCGACCCTGGCCGCGGTGCCCCGCCGGTCGCTGGTGGTGCTCGGCAAGCTGGTGGTGGTGGTGGGGCTGACCGTGGCGGCCGGCGCACTCGGGGTCGCGGGGTCCTACGTCGCCGCCGGTTTCGGCCTGCGCGGCACCGGTTTCGCCGCGCCCGCCTGGTCCAACGACCTGGACCTGCGGGCCGCGGCGGGCTCCACCATCTACCTTGGACTCGTCGCGGCCCTCGCGGCCGGGCTGGGTCTGCTCATCCGGGACACCGCCGGCTCCGTCACCGCCGCGCTGGCCCTGCTCTACGGCGCGCCCGTGGTGGCATCCTTCGTCAGCGACCCGCGATGGGAACACCGGATTCTGCGGTTCTCGCCGATGGACGCCGGCCTGTCGATCCAGGCCACCCGCAACTTCGCCGCCGAGCACATCGGGCCGTGGGCCGGGATCGGCGTGCTGTCCGCGTACGCCGGTGGCGCCCTGCTGCTCGGTCTGCTCCTGTTCGCCCTGCGGGACAGCCGGTGAGCCGCGGTCACAGCGTGCGCAGCGCGTCGGTCGGGGAAAGGCGGGCCGCGCGCAGCGCCGGATACAGGCCCGCGCACCCGCCGATCAACGCCGCCGCGACGAGCCCCGCCCCCACGGCGTACGCCGGGACCAGGGTCTGCCATCCGCGCGCGGACGCCATCCCGAAGGTGATCGCCGTGCCCAGCATGATCCCGGTTATGCCGCCGGCCGCTCCCAGCAGCAGCGACTCCACCAGGAACTGGGCGCCGACGTGGCCGCGGGTGGCGCCGAGCGCGCGGCGCAGGCCGATCTCGCCGCGGCGTTCCAGCACGGAGATGACCAGCACGTTGGCGATGCCGATACCGCCGACCAGCAGCGCCACCGCGCCGAGGCCGAGCAGCAGGACCGTGGTGCCGTCGGTGACCGCCAGGCGGGCGGTGAGCGCCTCCGACGGCCGGCTGACGGCGACCTCCTCCGGGTGCGCCGGGTTCGCGGCGCGGGCCAGCAGGCCGGCCACCTCGTCGGTGCGTTCGGTCTGCGCGCGCACGAATATCCTCGTCGGGCTGCCCTCGTAGCCGAACTCGGTGCGGGCCACGGCGGCGCCGATGAGGGCCGCGGTGTCGAGTTCGGGCGCGAGGTCCACGGGTGCCATGACGCCGATGACGGTGAACCAGCGGTCGCCGAGGTAGACCTGTGGCCGGTCGGTGACGTCGGCGATGCCGAGCACCGTCGCGGCGTAGTTGCCGAGCACGACCGCCGGGTAGCGGCTCACCGCCGGGTCCAGGAAGCGGCCGTGCAGGAGGCCGCCGTCGAGCGTGGTGAGCAGGGCGGGGTCGGCGACCCGCACGGACAGGCCGCCGGTGCGCCCGCTCGGGATCCGGTCGTTGCGGTAGACCCGCACCGGCAGCGTCGCGGTGGCGGCCGCGGAGAGCACGCCGTCGGTACGCGCCACCCCCGGCCCGGCGGTGGCCGGCAGCTCCGCCTCGTCGCCGCCGGTCGTCTTGCCGGTCGCGACGGTGAGCAGGTTGGTGCCGACCCGGTCGATCTCGGCGAGCACGTCGGCCTGGCTGGACCGGGTCACGCCGAGGACGGCGACCATGGCCGCGATGCCGATGGCGATGCCCAGGACCGACAGCGCCGCCCGGCCGGGTCGTGACCGCAGGCCGACGGTGCTGACGGGCAACAGGTCGACCAGACGCAGACGTGACCTCACGACGCACTCCCCGTGTCCAGGACGACCAGGCCGTCGCGCAGCTCGACGCGGCGGTTCATCGCCGCGGCGACCCGCTCGTCGTGTGTGATCACCACGATGGTGACCCCGTCGGCGTTGAGCTCCCGGAGGAGCTCGATCACGCCCTGCCCGGTGACCGAGTCGAGGTTGCCGGTGGGCTCGTCGGCCAGCACCACGGCGGGCCGGCCGACCAGGGCGCGGGCGATTGCCACCCGCTGCCGTTCGCCGCCGGACAGGTGCGCGGCCGGGAACTCCGCGCGGTGCGCCAGCCCGACGCGTTCGAGGGCGGTCCGGGCCGCCGTGCGCCGCTGCGCGCCCGGCACACCGCGGTAGATCAGCCCGGTCGCGACGTTCTCCGTGGCGCTGAGCCGGTCCAGCAGGACGAACTGCTGGAAGACCACGCCCAGCTGGTGTGCGCGGACGCCGGAGAGCTGCCGGTCGCGGAGCTTCTCGACGGGGCGGCCGGCGATCCGCACCGAACCGTCGGTCGGCCGGTCCAGCCCGGCGGCGAGGTTGAGCAGGGTGGTCTTCCCGGACCCGGACGGGCCGAGGACGGCGACCAGCTCGCCGGTGCGCACGGTGAACGTGACGCCGCGCAGCGACTCGACCGCCGGCGGACCGGGGTAGACCTTGCGTACGTCGACGAGCTCGAGGACCGCGGTCATGAGGCCGGCACCTCGACGGACTGGCCTTCGTCGAGGCCGTTGACGATCTCCACCTGTCCGCTGCTCTCGTCGAATCGGCCCGGCTCGACCGCCACCGGCCCGCCGCCGACGACCCGCACCTGGTAGCCACCGCCCGGGGCTGCGAGCAGGGCGGCGATCGGCAGGAGCAGCACGTCGCGCTGTTCGCCGGTGGTGACGTCGACCGTCACGGGTGTCTCGTCCAAGGTGAATCCGCGGGGCAGGCGGACGGCGATGGTGACCGTGATGGTGGCGGCGTCCGGGTTCGTCTGCTGCCCGGGGCCGTTGTCCTCGGTGTTCGACGGGGCGGTGGCGACCTGGCCGACCGCGGTCACCCGGCCGGGAATCGGGTCGGTGTCCGGCAGCGAGACCCGCACCTGGTCGCCGACGCGTACGCGGCCACGGGCGTTGGTGTCGAGGTGGGCCACGACGCCGCGGTTGGTCGAGGTGCCGGCGAGCACCGGCGTTCCCGGTGCGATCGCGGCGCCGACCTGAACCTGGACGTCCGTGACCCGCAGGGGCGCGGGCAGGAAGACGACCTGCGCCTGGGTGAGCCGGCCGGGGCGCT
>NZ_JBFAIU010000400.1:0-6211 GCF_040654855.1 Asanoa sp. NPDC050611 | reverse complement strand
CAGGTCAGACGCGGTGATGCGGATATGGATGCAGAGCAAATGCCAGCGGCGAAGCGCGCCGCCCTGCGGCCTATGGCCGTGCCACTCCGTTGACGTCCGCAGGTGGTGCCGGTTGGCGCAGAAGCGGCGGTTGCGCCAGGTGGCGGCGGGCCAGGGCCGACACAAGCCGGTCGTGCGCCGCGACGAAGGCCGGGTCGTGCAGGTAGCTGCCGTGGCCGCCGACCTGCGGCTCCCACTCGCGAAGGGCCCGCTCCGACGGGTCCGGTGCGAGCTCGTCCACCGCGCCCAGCGGGGTGTCGGCGCGGTCCGGGCGGCAGACCGCGCCGCCGATCGGGTCCGTCGTGCGGTAGAGGTTGGTCCAGCGCGTGCCCTCCGCGTCGGTGAGGGAGGTCGCCACCTTCACCGACTCGTCCCGGTCGAAGAACGCCGCGAAGAACGGCTCGATCAGGCGGGTGACCGGGCAGGCCGAGGTCAGCAGCGCGATGCGGTCCAGCGACGCCGCCGGCAGGTTGCGCACCGCCATCGCGGCCAGGACGCTGCCGTGGCTGTGTCCGGCCAGCACCACGGGCACGCCCTGCTCCGTCAGCGTCGTCACCCGGCGCACGATGTCGGCGACCGCCCGCGGGCCGTGCGCGGGGGCGGCGAACGGGTGCGCGGCCCGGGGCCAGAACGTGGCCATCGCGTACACCGCACTGACCAGGCGCCGACCCGGCGTGGTGTTGCCCGCCCGGGCGACGGTGAGCACGAGGACCAGCGCGGCCAGGCCGATCGACCACGCGCCGAGGTTGGTCAGCGTGCTCTGGTTGGGCAGCAGCGCGGCCGGACCGCGGCCCAGCGCGCTGTAGACCACGCCGACCACCGACAGCGTCGCGATCGGCACGAACACGATCAGCGCCAACCCCGGCATAGACTCCAGCAGCAGCCCGCGGGCGTGCGCGCGGTCGAGCACCTCCGCCGCGTCGGGCCGCCGGCGGCGCAGGTCGGGGTCGCGGTCGTCGGTCGTCCGCCGGCCGGCACCCAGCAGCACGTGCCACCGCACGAGGCCGAACGCGACCGCGACGAGCACCGCGCCCATCCCGACGGTGTAGACCAGACCGGCCCATTCATAGGGGTACGGCGGCGCCGGCAACCACGCCCGCCCGGCGTCGGAGATTTCGAGCTGCCCGATCGACAGCGCCGCGAAGTAGAGCAGGCTCGCCGTCTCGGCCACCGCCAGCATGGTGGCGACGGCGGCCATGATCGGCGCGACGAACCCGCGCCACGCCAGCCGGCGCGCGGTGCGCCGGGCGATCCAGCACAGCGGCAGGGTGGCCAGCCCCAGCGCGAACAGCAGCACCACCTGGATCACCGAGAGCGTCGCGACGCCCGCCGCGAAGCCGGGCAGCGCGCCCGACGACGGCGTCGGCGCCCGCCCCGGACCGACCGCGTAGAGCAGGCCGGCGGCGGTGACGATCACCGTGCACCAGGCGCTGAGCCGGACCGCCCTGCTGACCAGCGGCGCGGCCGCGGCGGCCCGGCGGCGGAACGCCGCGACGCCCCGCTCGACCCGGTCGGCGCCGTGCTCGTGCGCCCGCGCGGCGGCCGTCAACCGCGAACGCCGCAGCGCCGCCGCGAAGGGCCCGTTGCGCACCGCGCGCACCTCGGCGATGGCGACCGGCAACGGCACCAGCGAGCCGAGCACGCCGACCAGCAGCGCCACCGCGAGCAGGCCGAGCAGCAGGGCGCCGACCAGCCACCAGGCCCGGTCGGCGGCCCGGTCGACGCGGACGATCGGATAGACCAGCAGCGCGTCGACCATGGCGAGGCCGACGATCAGGTGCACGGCGCGCAGCCGGCGGACCCAGTCCCGGCCACGCCAGAAGCGCGCGGCGGTCAGCTCGTTCGGCGGCAGGTCGATCTCGGCGCGTCGCTCGTACCGCCGCCAGGTCCGCAGGCTCGCCGCCCAGAGCACCCCGAGGACCAGCAGGGGTGCGAGGGCACCGACGGCCAGCCGGTCGTACGTGCTCAGCCGCAGCTCGCCGATCAGGTTGAACGGCTTGGGCCACGAGTCGGTGCAGCCGGTGCCGGAGCTGAGGCACTGCCAGGCGATCAGGTCCATCGTGACGCCCGCGACCCCGAGCGTGAGCGTCGCGGTGAGGGTCAGCGCGAGCAGCCGGCACAGGTTGCCGACGGTCGAGTCCGCGATCCACGACATGACACCGCGGGGCCGGGTCGGCCGGGCCCAGTACGCGACGTTGATCAGGGTGAACGGCAGCAGCAGCATCCAGAGCGCCCGCGCGGTCGCGGTGCTGCGCAGCCCCCAGAGGTAGGCCTCGGGCGTGTCGGTCTCGGGCCGCTCGACCCGCCAGCGCCAGAACTCGCCGCGCGCGGCGACATGGTCGACCTGCTCGACCGGTCGCGCGCCGAGCACCGCCTCGGCCTCGGGGAAGTCGACACCCGGAACCCGCAGGGACACCACGCGCACCGGCCCGCCAGTCATCATCGACCTCCGTCTGTCCACGGTATCGCCCGGTAGGTTGGCCGGATGGGCGCGCTACCGGGCGGTTTCATCAACACGGTGGTCCGCGTGGGCGATTCGATACGCCGCCCGCCGGCCTCGCCGTTCGTACACCGTCTGCTGGACCTGCTCGCGGACTGGCCCGGCGCACCGCGGTTCCTCGGCGGGAGTGGCGCGGCTGGTCCGCGAGTTCCACGACCGCACGGCACGGTGTACGGGCCCGGCCCGTTGCCGATCGCGTTCGTCGACTGGGACATCGCGGCGCCCGGCGAGCGCGTCCACGACGTGGCACGCACGTGCTGGCAGTTCGTGGGCCTCGGTCCGGGTGCCGTCGACGCCGGCCGCGGGGTGCGCCTGGTCTGCGACGCCTACGGCCTGACCGGTCGCTCGCGACTGGTCGAGACGATCCTCTGGTGGCAGGACCGGTGCTGGCGTGGCATCGACGCCGCGGCGGACGCCGGCGAACCCGCGATGGTGCGGCTGCGCGCGTCGGGCGCGATGGCCGGCGTCCGGGCGGCCTACGACTGGACGTCGGCCCACCGCGGCGTGCTGGAGCGCGCCGTGCGCTGAACGTCGGGGAACGAGCGGTCTCCGAACAGGACCCGGGCCGCCGCGGCCCGGCCGGCACGGCCGCGCAACATGGTGACCGCCGCCTCCGCCGCGAGCGGTGAGCGGATGCCCGCGAACACGTGCCGCAACGCCAGCCGGCCACGGAAGCGGGCGAGCAACGCGGCACCGTCGTACCGGCGCAGGATCCGCTCGTCGCCCGTGCGCAGATAGTCGGCGACGACGGCGGCGGCCAGGTCGGCCATCCGCAGGCACGGGTCGAGCCCGCCCGCCGTCAGCGGTGAGACGGCACCCGCGGCGTCGCCGACCAGCAGCCCGGCGGGACAGGCGAGCCGGCGCAGCACACCGCCGACCGGGATCGGCCCGCCGCGCCGCTCGACGGGCCCGGCCGTCGCCGCCCGCCCGGGCGCGTCCGCGGCGAACTCGTCCAGCAGGTGCCGCACGCCGGTGCGCATGGCCGCCGGATAGCCCGCGACGCCGACGTGGGCGTGCCGCCCGTCGTCGATGACCCAGCCGAGGTAGCCGGGTGCGACCCGGGGATCCAGCACACAGTGGAACGTCGGCGGCCCGCCGCCGGCAGCGATGGGATGGACCAGCTCGGCACCCACCAGGAACCGCCGGTTGACGTCCAGGCGCAGCTCACGCGCGACCCGGGAGCGGGCACCGTCGGCACCGACGACGAACCGGGCGGTGATCGGAGCGCCACCGGCGAACCGCACGCGACCCGCGTCGACGCCGGCGAACCGCGTGCCCAGCCGCACCTCGGCGCCGGCGGCCTCGGCCGCCCGCCGCGCGTGCGCGTAGACGCCGGCCATGTCGGCGACCCGGTACTCGTCGCGATCGCTGCGCAGCCGCACGGGCGACCGCCGGGAGGGCGGATAGAGCAGCACGTCCCGCACACCGGGCCCGAGCAGGTGGTCGGGCAGGTCGAAGTCGTCGAGGGTGCGCCGCACGAAGATCCCGGTGGTGCGGATGCCGGCGGCCGGCGCGGACCGCCGTTCGACCACCAGCACGGTCAGGCCCCGCTCGGCGACCCGGCGCGCGGTGTGCAACCCCGCCAGCCCCGCACCCACGACCAGCACGTCGACGCTCTCCACAGCTGCGACCGTATGATCGCGGCGACGCGGTGTGGCGGCCCTGCACACGATCCGCCACAAACCTTCACAACCCCGGCACGACTCGGTGCGGTCACTGCTGCTTGCGCGCGTACTTCCGGCGGAACTTCTCCACGCGGCCCTCGCTGTCGAGCAGGCGCTGGCGGCCCGTCCAGAACGGGTGGCTCGCCGACGAGATCTCGACGTCGATCACCGGGTACGTGTTGCCGTCCGTCCACTCGATCGTCTGTGAGCTCTCGGCCGTGGAGCGGGTCAGGAAGGCGAAGTCGGCCGAGCGGTCCCGGTAGACCACCTGGCGGTACCGCGGGTGGATGTCGCGTTTCATGGGTCATTCCTCCGTGATCGGGAAGCAGCCCGCGAACGGGTCGGGCAGGGCCGTCCAGTCCGCGGCGAGCTCGTCGTCCGTGAGCAGGCAGCCCGCCAGGCGGTCCGTCAGCTCGTCGCCGGCGAAATCCAGGCCGACGAAGGCCAGCAGCGTGCGCCGGTCGCCGAACGACGGGTCCCAGCCCAGGTCCGCGGCCGCGCGGCGGTCGGGGGTCGCGTCCGCCCAGCCGGACGCCGGCAGCGCCGCCAGCCAGTGGCCGAGGCTGCCCATGCCGACCCCGCCGCCGGCCGACTCGTACGCGATCGCCGTGTCGGGTTGGCTCGCGAGCCAGAGTTGGCCGCGGCCGCGCAGCGTCTCCGCCGCCAGCGCACCGAGCGTCTCGTGCAGGCGGCCCGGGTGGAACGGTCGGCGGGCCTCGAACAGCACCGAGACGACCCCGCAGTCGGGCTCCGGGCTGTGCACCGCGATCGCGTAGCCCTCCAGCGCCCGGCCGTTCATGCCCGGCACCCGCGGGTTGTACCGGCCCGTGTGCCGCAGGCTCACGGCCAGCGACGCGCAGTCGACCAGGCGACCCGCGTCGACCACCACCTGGGTCGCCCACGGCGCGAGGCGCTCCAGCAGCACGCCCGCCCGGGCCAGGTCGAAGCCCGCCACGTCCGGGTCGCCCCAGAGCACGACCGTGTCGGCGAACTCGATCTGCCGCGTCACGACGTCCGCGACGGCCCGCTCGTCCTCCTCGGCCGCGTGCAGGTCGCGCTCGCGCAGGTCGTCCGCGCTGGTCAGGTCGGTGAGCAGGGTGGCGGCGTCGACCACCGTGACGTACGAGTCGAACCGCACGACGTCGGTGACCAGCCGCCCGTCGACCGCACAGCGCGCGCACGCGCCGGCGACCGCCTCCGGCTCGACCACCCGCGGCAGCAGCAGGGCGATGTCCGAGCCGGGCCGCGTGCGACCCAGCCGCACCAGCGCCGGCAGCACGTCCTCGCGCAGCGTGCACGACACGCACCCGTGCAGCAGCGTGGTCGCCTCGTCCTCGAGCACCTCCGCCGCGGTCCGCACCACGCGCCGGAGCATGCCCTCCCGGACCTGGCTGAGGTCGTGGCTGACCGACACCAGCCGCGGGTCGGCGAACTGGAGCAGGCTGGTGACCGCCGCGGTGGCGGCGGGGTTGAAACCCGCGAGCACGGTGACCGCGGGCCGGCTGTCGACCGGCGCCCGCCATGCCGCGGTGGTCGGATCCGAGTTGCTCACCACCGTCGCCCTACCCGCCACACCCGCCGTCCCAACCTCCACGGGCACGGAAACCCGGTTGCCGCGTGCCGCGCGCGGAGCCACGCTCGTGACCATGACGGAAGTACGGCTCGTGCCCTGGTCAGACGGCGATCTGGCGCTGCTGCGCCGGATCAACACGCCGGACATGCGCCGGCACGTCGGCGGCCCGGAGACCGAGGAGCAGGTGCTGGCGCGGCACGGCCGCTATCTCGCGCTCGACAACGGGCGGATGTTCCGCGTCGAGGTCGGCTCCGAGGCGGCCGGCAGCGTCGCCTACTGGAGCCGGGTCTGGCACGACGAGCCCGTCTACGAGACCGGCTGGAACGTCCTGCCGGAGTTCCAGGGCCGCGGCGCCTCCATCGTGGTCAGCGCGGCGACCCGCAGCCGCTCGCCGTCGCGGGTGATGCCGCGCAGCGGCAACCGTCCGATGTCAAC
>NZ_JBFAIU010000399.1:0-6242 GCF_040654855.1 Asanoa sp. NPDC050611 | reverse complement strand
GGCCGGGCAGAGCTCGCGGCGCTCTCCGGCGCCGCGACCGGTCTCTCCACAGTGGTCGGCTCGCCGCACCGCTGGCCCGCCGCCGACGCGCAGTTCCGCAACGGCGCCGCCATCGCCGCCGATCAGCTGCAGGACGGCCACCGGCCGGCCCGCGGCCATCCGGCGTCGCACGTCGTGCCCGCCGTGTTCGCCGTCGCCGAGGAGCGCGACCTGTCCGGCGCCGCGCTGCTCTCCGCCGTGCTCGCCGGCTACGAGGCCGGCGTGCGGGTCGGACGCGCGATGGGCGGCACGCCGGACGGGGTGCATGACATCGGCACCTGGGGCCAGGTGGGCGCCGCGGCCGGCGTGGCGCGGCTGCTGGCTCCCGGCGACGCGGCCGCGCTGCGCCGGGCGATCGAGCTGGCCGGCTCGGCGGTGCTCCTCACCGACGCGGCGACCGTCTTCGCGGGCCACTCCGGCGGGCACGCGTTCCTCGGCGCCTCGGTGCAGCTCGGCGCGAGCCTGGGCGCGGCCGCGGTGGCGGGCCTCGCTCCCCTGCCCGGTGCGCTGGACCGGCACTTCGCGGCGGTCGCCGCCCGCGACTGGTCGGGCCTGGCCGACGACGGCGGCTTCGAGGTGCTCGGCGGCTACACCAAGGCGCACCCGACCTGCGCCCACCTGCACGGGGTCAACGACGCCGTCGCCGACATCGTGGCCGCCACCGGACCGCTGCTCGACGTCGCGTCGGTGCGGGTGCGGGCGTTCGCGCACGCGGCCCGCTTCGACCGCGTCGCCGACACGGAGCTGGCCGCCCGCTTCAGCGTGCCCACCTCCGTCGCGGTCGGGCTGCTCTTCGGCACGCTGGACGAGACCACGCTGACCGCGGCGACGGTCGGCTCGGCGGCGGTACGCGACCTGGCCGCGCGGGTCGAGGTGCGGCACGACCCGGAGCTCGACGCCGGCTACCCGGCCGGCCGCCCGGCCCGGGTCACCGTGACCCGCGCCGACGGCAGCGTGCTGACCGGGTCCGCCGACCTGCCGCGGGGCGACGCCACCCGCGCCTTCGACCGGTCGGCGCTGCGCGCGAAGGCGCGGCGGCTGCTCGACCACCGCTTCCCCGGCCCCGCCGGTGCCGTGCTCGCCGCCGTCGACGGGCTGGCCGCCGGCGGCACCGCCCGCGACCTGGGCGCCGCGTTGCGGGCGGCCGCCGCGTGATCGTCACCCGGCGCGCCGGCGCCCTCCACCTGGTCGAGCAGGTCGAGCACGGCCGGATCGCCGGGGAGCTGGCGGCCGCCTGGGGCAACGACCGCTTCGAGGCGCCGACGCCCGGCGCGGCGGTGCGCACCGCGGCGGCCCGGCACGACGAGGGCTGGCGCGCCTGGGACGCCCGCGTGCTCTTCAACGAGCTGGAGCGCCGCCCGCTGCACTTCCTCGAGATCGACGCCAGCGAGCACGTCCGGCTCTACCGGACGGGCGTCGAGCGGGTCGCGCTCGGCGACGTCTACGCGGGCGTGCTGGTCGGCATGCACTGGACCGGCCTCTACCGGGGTCGCTGGTCGGCGCCGGGCGCGCGGGGCCGGCTAGACCTGGGTGCGGACGGCCGGGCCGCGCAGGACGCCGCGGTCGACGCCGAGGAACGGCGCTGGATCGCGGCCAAGCGGCTGGCCTGGACCGCGTCCGAGCCGCGGGCGGTCTTCGAGGCGCGGCTGTGGCACAACTTCGCGCTGCTGCAGCTCTGGGACCTGCTCTCGCTGTATCTGTGCGTGATGCCGTCCGCGCCGGCGCCGACGCCGGCCCCGGCGCGAGCCTGGGGACCACAGCTCGCCGCGCTGGACCACGCCGCCGAGGACGTGCTGCTGCCGGCGGTACGCACGAGCCCGGCCGGCGCCGACGAGCGGATCACCGTCGGGGTCCGCGTGCCGGGAGTGGTCTGGCTCGACCCGTACCCGTTCCACGATCCGGCCGGCGTCGCCGTCGACGTGGTCAGCGCCGCCGTGCCGGACCGCCCGTACACGCACGCCGAGCTGGCCGCCCTCGTCGGCCGCACGCCGGCCACCGTGACGACCTGGCGCCTCGCGCCCTGGAGCCGCTGATGGACCTCGCCGCCGCGCGGGCCTTCGTCCTCGACGAGGCCGGCTTCGCCCAGGTGACCACCATCGACCGGGCCGGCTTCCCGGTCAGCCGCACCATGACCGCGTTCCTCGAGCCGGACTGGTCGGTCAGCCTCGTGCAGCGCGCCGGGCACCGCCGGCTCGACCAGTGGCGGCGGGACCCGCACACGCTGGTCACCTGGGTCGGCACGCCGGCGCCGGGCGCGAGCAACGACCGGCCGCACGTCTTCGACCTCGGCCTGCTCCCACCCCGGGTGGTGGCGATCCGCGGCACGGCCACGCTCATGCCGCCCGGGTGGACGCTCGAGGTGTACCGGCGTGAGGTGGGCAGGCAGCGGGCGGCCGGCTTCACCAAGGCTCCACTGCGGACGGACGAGGACGTCGCCGCGTCGCTGGCGGGCGTGCGGATCGACCCGGTGCGGGTGCGGTTGGAGGGGTTCGGCGTCGGCGCGGAGTCCCACCTGTGGACGGTAAGGAGAACATCATGATCAAGAACATCCTCGGGTACGAGATCGAGGACGGCGTCAGCCCCGCGGAGTACGAGCGCTGGCTGTTCGAGGTGCACGCGCCCGACCTGCTGGCCAACCCGTACCTCGACCGGATCGTCTTCAACAAGGTGCTGCGCCCCGTGCGGCAGGCGTCAGGCGGGACGGCGTCGGTGCCCGAGGGCTACACGTTCTACCGGATCGCGGAGATGCACTACGCCGACGAGGAGGCGTACGCGAACTACCTGCGCTGGTTCGAGGAGCACCCGCTGCCCGCGGAGCGCGGCCCGGCCGGGCGCACGAAGTTCCGGTTCTACCTCGTCACCGACAGTGTGGAGGTCAACCGCGAATGAGCGTCGCAGCCGTGCTCGCGGGGTTCGCCGCGCTGCCCGCCCCCGCGGGCCCGCTCGCCGCCTGGGCGGACCGGGTCGGCACGCCGGACGGCGCGTTCCCGCTGATCGGTGCGGGAACGCGGGCGGAGACCTACGTCGCCCTGCAGTGGAACGGCGAGCGGTGTGCGGCGCTGGGACCCGCGGTCGCGCCGACGCTCGTGGGTCTCGCGGTCGGCGCGGCCCATGGCCGGTCCACCGCCGACCTGTCCGCCGCCGTCGAGGCCGGGCTGGCGGTCGCCGCGTCGATCGACGCCCCGGTGAGCGCCGGCGTGCTGGCCGCCACGGTATGCGGCGCCCGGTTGGCCGGGCTGGCCGAGGACGCGGCCGTGCTCGACCTCGCCGGAAGCCTCATGCTGATCGGCCCGCCCGGGGTCGCGCCGGGGCACGACGCGGCCGCCGCCTGGCTGGCCCTGCGCGCCTGGGACGCCGGTATCACGGGCATGCCGGGCGGCCTCGCCCACACGCTCTCGGTGCTGGCACCGGGCGGCCCACCACCGTCCGATGTGGCCGATGTCCTGCGGACGCTGCGATGATCCTGCTCAACGTGGCCCGGCCGGTGGGTGCGGCCGACCCGGTCGAGCTGGCCGGGGTCGCGCTGGCCGCCGGGCTCGACGGAGTCGCGCTGGCCGACAGCCCGCGGCTGTTCCCCGATCCCCTGGTCGAGACCTCCCGGGTGCTGGCCGGCACGAGCGCCCGGCTGGCCGGTCCGTGCGTGCTCAGCCTCGGGCTGCGCCATCCCGCGGCCGCGGCCGGCGCGGTGCGCACGCTGGACGCCCACCACCCCGGCCGGGTGCTCGCGGTGGTCGGGCGCGGCGAGAGCTCCGTCAGCAACGAGGGCCTGCGGCCGCCCGCGCCGCGCGCGTACGAGGAGTCGTTGGGCACGCTGCGCGAACTGGTGCCCTCCTCGGTCACGCTGCTCGGCGCCGCCTCCGGACCCCGCACCATCGCCGCGACCGCGACCCGGCTCGGCGGGGTGCTCGTCGACGCGGGGGCCGACCCGGCGATCGTCGGCAAGGCGGTGGCGCTGGCCCGGTCGGTCCGGCCGGACGCGACGGTCTGGCTGTTCGTCCGCGCGGTGGTGACGGACGACCCCGCCGCCGCGGCCGCGCCGATCCTCGGGTCGTGCGCGGCCCGGCTGGTCCGGGCGCCGGACTGGTTCGACGTGCCGCCCGGCCTCCGCGCCGGCGTGGCGTCGGTGGCCGCGGCGCACGACTACCGGCGGCACGGCACCGCCGACGCCCGCGGCGGCGCCACGGTTCCGGCCGAGGCGGACCGGTTCGTCCGCGAGCGGTTCGTGGTGACCGGCGACCGGCGGGCGGTGGCGGAGCGGTTCGCCGCGTTCGGTGCCCTCGGCGTCGACGGCGTGGTGCTGGCCGGCGCGCTCGGCGGCGTGTGGGAGCGGCTCGACGACCTGGGCGCCGCCGTCCGCGCCGGCCTGCGGAACCCCGGCTCCACGTCGCGGGTGCCGCCGCGCGACGGCTGGCGGAAGGACTGATCATGACGACGATCGACACCGCGGCGATCGCGGCGTTCGCGCACCGGACCCGGCTCGACGACGCACCCGCCGACGTCGTCGGCTTCACCCGCACGCTGCTGCTGGACACGCTGGGCGCGCTGCTCGGGGGCCTGCGCTATCCGCCGGTGCGGGCGCTCGGCGACGCGCTGCGGGAGCCCGCGCCGGCCGGCCCGCGTGACCTCCCGTTCGGGCGCCTCGTGACCCTGGGGGCCGCCGCGACCTGGCTCGACGCCGACTCCGGCGGGTCGTTCCACCCGCAGGGCCACCGGCTGCCGCCCGTGCCCACCGCGCACCCGGCGCCGCACTCGCTGCCCGTGCTGCTGCACGCGGCCGCGGCCGGCAAACTCGACGACCGGCGGCTCCTGGAGATCTTCCTGATCGCCAACGAGATCGGCATGCGGTTCGGGATCGGCACGACGCTGCGGCCCGGCCTGCACCCGCACGGCATCCACGGGCCGATCGCCGCCGCGGTCGCGACCGCGCTCCTGCACGACCTCTCCCCCGCGACCACCGCCACCGCGGTCTCCCTCGCCGGGTCCGTCCCGCTGGCGGCGACGCTGGCGGTGCCCGTGCAGGGCGGCACGGTCCGCAACCTGTGGACCGGGCTGGGCGCCTACTACGGCGCCACGGCGGCGGCGCGGGCGGCCGGCGGGGCCACCGGCTCGGCGCGGCTGCTGACCTCGTTGCTGGACGGCCCGGTCGGCACGGACCTGTCCACGGTGGAGCTCACCTCCGGGCTCGGCACGCGGTGGCGGCTGTCGGACAGCTACCTCAAGCCGTACGCCTGCGCCCGTTGGGTCCATCCGGCCCTCGACGCGTTCCGCCTCGCCGTCGCCGGCGTTCCGGACCCGGCACGCGACCTGGTCGCGGTCGAGGTCGACACGTTCGCCTTCGCGGCGACGCTGTCGGCCGCGACGGTCTCCTCGGACCTGCACGCCCGGTTCTCCGTGCCGGTCAGCCTGGCCACCCTCGCCCTCGACGGCGAGCTGGCGGCCGGCGGGTTCCTGCCCGACCGGCTGGCCCGGCCGCGGGTCGGCGAGCTGGCGGCTCTGGTCCACCTGCGGGAGGACCCGGCCTTCACCGCCGCCCTGCCGCGCGAGCGCCCGACCCGTGTCACGGTCCGCTGGCGGGACGGCTCGACGAGGACGGCCACGGTCCGCAACGCCCGCGGCAACCCCGACGACCCGCTGACCGCCGACGAGGTGGCCACGAAGTTCCGCCGCAACGCCGCGGGCGTGCTCTCCCCCGCCGGCACGGACGCCGTCGTGGCCGGGCTCCTGGCCGGCGATCTCGCCGACACCCTGGCCGGCGCCGCCGCCGAGGTGGTCGGTCGCCACTGTCCGTGACCGCGAATCTGTCCATTACGGCCACTGCGCGGCCCACCGTGTTCCGGAAAGCTGGCCCGATGATGCCGCCCGCACAGCTCGACCACGTCTCCCTCGCCGTGCCGACGGCGGCACCCGCCTGGCCGTTGCTGCGCACGCGGCTGGGCGGCGAGTGGGCGATCGGCGGCACCGCGCCGGAGTTCCGGTTCAGCACGCTGCGGTACGCCAACGGCATGT
This sequence comes from Asanoa sp. NPDC050611, assembly GCF_040654855.1. Taxonomy (NCBI): domain Bacteria; kingdom Bacillati; phylum Actinomycetota; class Actinomycetes; order Micromonosporales; family Micromonosporaceae; genus Asanoa; species Asanoa sp. NPDC050611. Next base: position 197 of record NZ_JBFAIU010000399.1, on the reverse strand, counting down.
GCCTGGAGCTCCTGGAGCCCCGCCGCGAGCCGGCGTTCGTCGACCGCTTCCTCGACCGCGCCGGTCCGGGCCTGCACCACCTGACGTTCAAGGTGCCGGACCTGCTGGCGGCGACCGACGCCGCGGGCACCGCGGGCTACCCGTGCTTCCTCGGGTGCTTCTAGTCGCGCGAAGCGCAGCGACGGGTCGGCGTCTTC
>NZ_JBFAIU010000398.1:0-6284 GCF_040654855.1 Asanoa sp. NPDC050611 | reverse complement strand
GGTCGGCGTCGCGGTGCTCACCCTGGTTGACCCGCACCCAGACGGGAAGGGTCGGAGGCGTGCCCGCGAGCCAGTCGACGACGGCGGCCCGGGCCTCGTCCTTGCGGGCATAGGGCACGGCGTCCTCGAGGTCGACGATGAGCGCGTCCGCGCCCCGCCCGGCCGCCTTGGCGAGCTTGTCCCGGGCCGTGGCCGGCACGTAGAGCCAGGACCGCGTCATACGCGTACCTCGCCGCGCACGAGGGCCTTGGCGATCACCGTACGCAGGATGTCGTTGGTCCCCTCGCCGATGCTCATCAGAATCGCGTCGCGGTAGAGGCGCTCCACCTCGAACTCGGTGGAATAGCCGTAGCCGCCGTGCACCTTCATCGCGTCGATGGCCGATTCGAGCGCGACCTCGGAGCAGAACACCTTGGCCATGCCGGTCTCCCCGTCGGCCCGGCCGCGGCGCACCGCGTCGGCCGCCCAGTACGCCATCAGCCGCGCCGCCTGCAGCTGCGTGGCGAGGGTCGCCAGCTTGAGCTGGATCGCCTGGAAATCGGCGATGTTGCGGCCGAACGCCTGGCGCTGCTGTGCGTACGCCAGCGCCTCCTCGTGCGCCCGCTGCGCGATCCCGACCGACCGGGCGGCGATGTTCACCCGGCCCCACTCCAATGCGGACAGTGCCTGCTTGAGCCCGATGCCCTCGACGCCGCCGAGGAGCCGGTCGCGGGGAACCCGGACGTCGGTGAGCACGATCTCGCACGACTCGGTGCCCTTGTAGCCGAGCTTGGGGATGTCGCGGGTGACCTCGTACCCGTCGAGGTCGGCTTCGACTAGCAGGATGCTCATGCCCCTGTGCGCCGGAGACGCGGACGGGTCGGTCTTGACCAGCACCGGCAGCGGGTTGGCGTGCCGCGCATTGGTGATCCACATCTTCGTGCCGTTGACGACGTAGTGGTCGCCGTCGAGTCGCGCGGTGGTACGGATGCCCTGTAGGTCGGTGCCGGCATCCGGCTCGGTCAGCCCGATGCCGGTGCGCCGGGCGCCGGTGGCGAGGTCCGGCAGGTACGCCCGCTTCTGCTCGTCCGTGCCGTGCATGGCGATCATCCGGCAGGCCAGGGAATGGCTGCCGAGGATGCCGGCGATGCCCATCCAGCCTCGGGCGATCTCCTCGAAGACGAGCGCGAACGAGACCGGGTCGAGGTCGAGGCCGCCGTACTCCGCAGGGATCGTGATGCCGAACAGTCCCATGTCGGCCATCCCCCGCACGATCTCCGTGGGATACCGGCCGGAGTGCTCCCACTCCCGCGCCACCGGGATGATCTCCCGGTCCACGAAGGTTCGCAGGAGCGCGCGGAACTCGCGCTGGTCCTCGTCGAGGGTGAAATCCATCGTCGCCTCTCCTCAGTCCGTCGCCCGGTGGAAGACGGGCAGCGCCCGGCCGTCGTCCAGGTCGACCCAGCCGACCCGCACCGGGTCACCGATGGTCCAGTCGTCGCCGTCGAGCCGGCTGAGCACGATCGGGCCCTCCGCGAGCCGGATCCGCGCGATCGTGTACGGGACGGCGACACCCGCCCGCGGCGCCCGGTGCACGACCGTCCACGCGTCGACGGTGCCGTTCCCGGACGCGTCGGTCAACGCGAGGTCGTCGGTCGACCCGCAGCGCACGCAGACGGCCCGCGGCGGGTGTTGCACGTGGCCGCAGGCGGCACAGCGCTGCACCGTATAGCGGTGCTCGCGGGTCGCGCCCCACCAGGGCGCCGTCACGTCGTCCGGCGGCGGGACCGGGAAAACGGGCAGGTCGGTCACCGGTCCACCCCCAGGACGACCGTGGCGTGCGCGGAGAAGATGCCGCCGGTGCCGTGCGCGACGGCGGTACGGGCACCGGGCACCTGCCGCTCCCCCGCCTCGCCGCGCAGTTGCCGGACCGCCTCCACCAGCAGCAGCACGCCGAGCTGGCCGGGGTGGCAGTAGGAGAGCCCGCCGCCGCTGGTGTTGAGCGGCAGGGCGCCGCCGGGGCGGATCCGTCCATCCTGGACGAAGTCGAGAACCTCGCCCCGGCCGCAGAAGCCGAGCGCCTCGACGGTCAGGGCGGCGGTGATCGTGAACGAGTCGTACACCTCGAGCACGTCGACGTCGGCCGCGGTGATGCCGGCGCGCGCGAACGCCTCCGCTCCCGCAGCGACCGCCCCTGCGTTGGCGGTGAGGTCGTCGACCGCGGTCATCGAGGTGTTGACCGAGCGCTCGCCGTAGCCCAGCACCTCGACCGGCATGCGCCGCAGGTCGCGTGCGCGGTCCAGCCGGGTCAGCACGACCGCGCCGCCGCCGTCGGTGACCAGGCAGCAGTGGGCCGTGGTGAGCGGGGTGGAGACCATCGGGGCGTCGAGCACGTCGGCGACGCTCAGCGGACCCGCGCCGTGCCGGAACGCCGCCGGGTTCCGCAGCGCCCACTCGCGGGCGGCGATCGCGAACTCCGCGAGCTGGGCGCGGGTGCCACCGTACGCGTGCAGGTAGGCGTTGGCCGCCATGGCGTAGTACGAGATCGGGAACAGCGGCCCGTACGGCGTCTCGAACTGCGCCTCCGGAACATGCTCCTCCAGAACGCCGGCCAGGCTCCGCGAGCGCGCCGAGCGCTGGTTGGAGGCGAAGCTGACGACCACGACGGACGCCTGCCCAGCCTCGATCGCCTGGCTGGCCCGGGCCACCATGGCCTCCGCCGCCGAGCCGCCCATGAAGGTTGAGTCGACCCAGCGCGGCGCCAGCCCCAGATACTCGCCCAACTGGGTGGTCGAGAACCGGGCGACGCCGGTGGTGGCGAGCCCGTCGACGTCGGCGAGCGTCAACCCGGCGTCGGCCAGCGCCCGGGTGACCGCCTGTGTCTGCAGCGTCAGGATCGACCTGCCGGTCACCCCGAGGTCCGACTCCGCCGCCCCGACGATCGCGACCGTCATCGTGCGGCCCCGGGTCCATCCGCCGCCCCGGGCCCGTCCGCCACCCCGAGCAGGACGGTGGCCCGGGCCGGGCGGACCGCCGGGCGCTCCGGGCCGTGGTCGCCGGCGAGGATGGTCGCGGTCAGGTCGACGATCACCCGGTCGTCCTCGATCGCGGCCACCGTGCCCGCGCAGCGCACGGTCTCCCCCGCGAACATCAGGTTGCGGAACGTGAAGGACAGCTCACGCACGAAGCACTTCGGGCCGAGGGCGTCCTGGAGCAGCTCCACGAAGAGCGCGCCGAAGACCTGCCCGTCGACCACGGGACCGGGCACCCCGGCGGCGGCCACGAACTCCGGGTCGTAGTGCAGGCGGTAGAAGTCCCAGGTGGCGCCGGCATAGGCAACCATGTCCACGAGGTTGATCGTGCGCTCCAGCGGAGGCAGCGCGTCGCCGGGCCTCATGACCTGCTCACGAGGATGATCGTCTCCTCGTTGACCGCCAGCAGCTCCCCGTGCTGGTTCGTGTACGTCGCGCGGGAGCTGATGATCAACATGTCGGCACCGGCGCCCGTCCTCTTCTCGGTCAGATCGTGGATCTCCCAGGTGGCCGTCACGACGTCGGCGGGCCGGATCCGCCGATGGAACGTGTAGCTGTTGCCGCCGCGCACCTGCCGGGTGCCGGGCACGTCCAGGTGCCACGAGTGCCCCGCGAAGCCGTCGCGGTCGATCGGCAGGTCGGCGTACTGGTTCGTCTCGCAGACCAGCGTCGGCGGCGCGGTGACCCCGTCGAGCCCCTGCTCCTGCGCGAAGGCGGGGTCGGAGTAGAGCGGGTTGTCGTCGCCGACGGCGAGCCCGAAGTAGCGGAACGCGGCGGCGCCGAATGCCTCGGGCGCCGTGTAGACGCGTCGCGTACCGAGAAGCGCCCGCATCTCGTCGGTGAGAAGGCTCATGCCGGGTACACCGCCGTCGGGAAGACTTCGATCAGGAACTCCGGGCGCAGCAGTGCGGCGCAGATGGCGCCGGTGGACGCGGGCCAGGGCGGCGACAGCAGCCGCTCCCGGACCGCCGCCACCGCCCGGTAGTCGGGCAGTGCCGATGCCACGCAGTACTCGGTGGTCTCGACCAGGTCCGCCGGGCCGAGGCCGGCGTGCGCCAGGACCTCGAGGATGGACCCGAACGTCGCCTCCGCCTGCGCGCCGATGTCGCCCGGGTGCAGCGCTTCCTGGGTCTCCATGTCGAGCGCCGCGAAGCCGGACATGAACAGCGTGCGGCCGGCCTTCACACCAGGGGAGTACGTGAGCGACCCGTACCGGGTCCAGCCGGGGTTGACCGCCTGCAGCGGATGCCGGGACGCCGTGACGTCGAGCGCCACCAGCGCGTCCGGGTGGTGCAGCCGGCTCATCAGGATGCCACCCGCACCGGGAAAGACGCCGGCGCCGCCCAGCCGTTCCTTGCGCGCCCGGTGGGTACGGCGGTAGACGTCGCGCGTGGCGGGCGTGGTGTAGTCGTACGTGGTGACGGCCGCGTCCAGCGAGAGCCCGGCGGCGGCGAGCAGGTCACCGGCCCGGTCCAGGCAGTACGCGTACTGCCCGACGAGGTCTCCCTTGTGGACCACCTCGCCGTCGGCGTCGACGGGGACGATCGTCGGCAGGTACACCGTGCCGTCGTGCCCTTCCCGGACGGGCGAGGCGCGCCACGTGCCGGCCGCCCGCTGCTCGCTGGCGACCAGGACCTGTCCGCCGCCGGCGACCGCGTGCAGCTCGACCTCCAGCAGCGCGGTGCGGCGCACCAGCCGGTCGACGACCACGGTGCGCACCGACGGCCGGTGGTCGCCGAACAGTTCCGCGCGGACGACCTCCGCCGCGGCGTAGTCGTCGAGACCCGCGATCGTCACGTTCTCGGTGATCCGGGTGACGTCCGCGGGCCCGAAGCCGGCGGCCGCGAGGATCGTCAGCACCTTCTCGTACGCGGTGCGGGCCTGTTGCTCCATCGTCCCGCTGACGGTCATCTTGCCGACGGACGCGTCGAAGGCGGCCGACGTGTGCCCGGAGGTCCAGGCCGAATCGTTCTCGGACAGCCCCAGGCAGAACGTGAACCCCTCGTAGGGGAACCACGGGAAGGACTCCGGCCGGATGGCGGAGAGCGTCATGGTTCGATCCTCACCTTCGCGGCGTTGAACAACGGTGCCAGCGACGGCAGCTCGGCCAGGCGGCGTGCGGTCGCGATCAGCGCGTCGGCGCCAGGGCCGGCGTTGCCCCGCACCTTCGCGTCGAGCTGTTCGTCGGAGAGGGGCGTGTCGGGGCCACCGGCGCTGCGGCGCACGACGCCGGTCACCACCCGACCGTCCACGAGGGACACCCGCGCGACGCCGGGGGCGTCGGCGGCGGGTATGCCGCCGTGCGGGGTCACGGTCCACGTCACCTTCCGGGCGAGCGCCTCGATTTCCGGGCGCGCGATCGACGCCGGCTCGTACGTCGCAGTCGTCACCTCGCCGTCGCGCACCATCGCCGCCACGCTCCACGGCAACGAGAACTTGGCGGCGTAGGGGGTCGCCGGGCGGGCCAGGTCGCGCCGGTCGTCGCAGACCGTCGGCGCCGAGTCCGGGTGCACGTCGACGTCGATCGTGGCCACGTCGGCGGCCGAGAGACCCGCCCGGTCGAGCGCGTCGCGGACCGCGTCGAGGGCGGCGTGCGACAGCTGGCAGGCCGGGTACGGCTTGATCCCGATGCGGGTCGTCTCCCAGCGCTCACCGAGACCCTCCACGACGGACCCGCGATCGACGGTGCCGGTGGCGAGTGCGTCGTAGATCCCGTGCGGGCCGTCGAACACGTTGGCCGGGCCGCTGGCGCCGGCGGCGGCGAGCCGGGCGGCGAGGATGCCCGCGTGCGAGGCGAACCCGGGGTGGAGTTGCTTGGTCGAGGCACCGGTGTGCAGGAACGCGAGCAGCCCACCGGCCTGACTCCCGGCGATGCCGAGCGCGTCGGTGGCACGGGCCGCGTCGAGGCCCATCAACCGGGCGGCGACGAGCGCCGAGGAGAACACCCCGGCGACCATCGTCGCGTGCAGGCCGCGGGCGTGGAAGCCGTGCGGTGCCGCGGCCGCGACCCGGCAGGCCGTCTCGTAGCCGACGACGGCCGCCGTGAGCACGTCCCGTCCGGCGGCGCCGACCTGCTCCCCGACGGCGAACGCGGCGGGCAGCACGACCGCGGTGGCGTGCACGAGGCCACCGGCGTGGGTGTCGTCGAAGTCGAGCGCGTGCACGAGCGCGCCGCTCGCCAGCGCCGCGGCCGCGGCACCGACCCGGTCGGCGGACGGGTCGGGCATCAGGTGCACGGCGGCCCGGACGATGCGCGTGCCGTCGCTGGATAGC
>NZ_JBFAIU010000397.1:0-6285 GCF_040654855.1 Asanoa sp. NPDC050611 | reverse complement strand
GTCATGCCCTCTGAGGACGCTTCGACTCAGACGTTGTAGCCGAGCGACCGGAGCTGATCCCGGCCCTCGTCAGTGATCTTGTCGGGGCCCCACGGCGGGAGCCACACCCAGTTGATCCGGAAGTCGCTGACCAGGCCGCCGCCCGGGCCGGTCATCAGGGCCGACCGGGTCTGGTCCTCGATCACGTCGGTCAGCGGGCAGGCCGCCGACGTCAGCGTCATGTCCAGGGTGGCGACGTTCTCGTCGTCGACGTGCACGCCGTACACCAGGCCGAGATCGACCACGTTGATCCCCAGCTCGGGGTCGACGACGTCCTTCATCGCCTCTTCGATGACATCCACGGATGCCTTCGCGGGGCTCACGGTCTCTTCACTCATGCCTTCACCTCGGGTCCCACCGCGACGCCGGCGCGTACCGCGGCGTCCTTGAACGCCATCCAGGGCAGCAAGGCGCACTTCACGCGCGCCGGATAGCGCGCCACTCCGGAGAACGCCACGCCGTCACCCAACAATTCCTCGTCCGGCTCGACCTGACCGCGGCCCTGCATCAGCTCGACGAACGCGTCGTGCACCTTCAGCGCCTCGCCGACCGGCTGGTCGGCCAGCAGGTCGTGCAGGACGCTCGCCGAGGCCTGGCTGATCGAGCAGCCCATGCCCTCGTACGAGACGTCCGCCACCTTGTCGCCCGCCACCGCGACCCGGATCGTCACCTCGTCGCCGCAGGTCGGGTTGACGTGGTGCGCCTCACCGCCGAACGGCTCCCGGAGCCCGCGGCCGTGCGGCCGTTTGTAGTGCTCCAGGATGATCTCCTGGTAAAGCTGGTCGAACTGCATCAGCCGAACACCTTTCGAACCCGCTCGAGACCCCGCACGAGCGCGTCGACCTCCTCGGTCGTCGTATAGACGTAGAAGGACGCACGGGTCGTCGCAGGCACCCCGTACCGCACGCAGACCGGCCGCGCGCAGTGGTGCCCGACCCGCACCTCGACACCCTCGTCGTCGAGCACCTGCCCGACGTCGTGCGGGTGGATGCCCTCCAGCGCGAACGAGATGGTGCCACCGCGACCTTCGGACACCGCCGGGCCGAAGATCCGCAGGGTGGGCACCGACGTCAGCGCGTCGAGGGCGTACGAGGTGATCTCCTTCTCGTGTGCCTGCACCGCGGCCATGCCGATGTCGGAGAGGTAGTCGATCGCGGCGCCGAGCCCGACCGCCTCGACGATCGGCGGCGTGCCGGCCTCGAAGCGGGCCGGTGCCGGTGCGAACGTGGACTTCTCCATCGTCACGGTCTCGATCATCGAACCGCCGCCGAACACGGGTGGCATCGCCTCGAGCAGCTCGCCGCGGCCCCAGAGCACACCGATGCCGGTCGGCCCGAGCATCTTGTGCCCCGTGAAGGCGATGAAGTCGACGCCCAGCGCCTGGACGTCGACCGGCAGGTGCGGCACCGACTGCGAACAGTCGAGCATCACCAGCGCGCCCACCTCGCGGGCCCGCGCGACGATCCGCGCCGGGTCGTTGATCGTGCCGAGGATGTTGGACATGTGCACGATCGAGACGAGCTTGGTGCGCTCGTTGACCAGCTCGTCCAGCGCCGACTCGTCGAGCCGGCCATCGTCGGTGACGGAGAACCAGCGCAGGGTCGCGCCGGTGCGCTCGCAGAGCAGCTGCCACGGCACGAGGTTGGAGTGGTGCTCCATCTCGGAGACCACGACCTCGTCGCCGGGGCCGAGGCGGAACCGGGGATCACTGTCCGGTGTCACCGACGCGTTCGAGAAGGCGTACGCGACGAGATTGATCGCCTCGGTCGAGTTCTTGCCGAAGACCACCTCGTCGGCGGCCGGCGCGTTGACGAACGCCGCCACCTTCTCCCGCGTGCCCTCGTAGGCCAGCGTCGCCTCGGTGCCCAGCGTGTGCACCGAGCGCGACACGTTGCCGTTGTGCCGCTCGTGGTGTGCCCGCATGACATCGAGCACCTGGCGTGGTTTCTGCGACGTGTTGGCGCTGTCCAGGTAGACCAGCGGGTGGCCGTTGACCTCTCGACCGAGGATCGGGAAGTCGGCCCGCAACGCGGCGACGTCGAACGTCGACGGGATCGCGAGAGACGTCATGACTGGGCAGCCCTTCGTGCGTGGTCAGGCCGCGGCCGGACCGGTTTCCGCCAGGTAGCGCTTGTAGCCCTCGGCCTCGAGCTGCTCGGCCAGCTCCGGCCCGCCCTCTTCGACGATCCGGCCGCCGGCGAAGACGTGCACGTAGTCGGGAGTGATGTAGCGCAGGATGCGGGTGTAGTGCGTGATCAGCAGCACGCCCGTGTCGCCGGTCGAGCGGACGCGGTTGACGCCCTCGCTGACCACCTGCAGCGCGTCGATGTCGAGGCCCGAGTCGGTCTCGTCGAGGATCGCGATCCTGGGCTTGAGCAGCTCGAGCTGGACGATCTCGTGCCGCTTCTTCTCACCGCCGGAGAAGCCCTCGTTGACGTTGCGCTGGGCGAACGCCGGGTCCATCTGCAGCCGCTCCATCGCGCCGCGCAGGTCGGTCGACCAGGTGCGCAACTTGGGCGCCTCGCCGTCGATCGCGGTCTTGGCCGTACGCAGGAAGTTGGCCACCGAGACGCCGGGGACCTCGACCGGGTACTGCATCGCGAGGAACAGGCCGGCCCGGGCCCGCTCGTCGACCGTCATCGACAGCACGTCGGCGCCGTCGAGGGTCACCGAGCCGCCGGTGATCTCGTACTTCGGGTGGCCGGCGATCGAGTACGCCAGCGTCGACTTGCCCGAGCCGTTGGGGCCCATGATGGCGTGCGTCTCGCCGGCGCGGACCGTGAGGTCGACGCCCACCAGGATCGGCTTGAGCTGGCCATCGGGCAGCTTGACCGAAACCTTCAGGTCGCGGATCTCCAAGGTGCTCATGCGGGCATTACTCCATTGCTCGGCGTGAGGGCGACGTAGACCTCGCCGTCACGGACTTCGACGGGATAGACGGGTACGGGTTCGGTAGCCGGGAGCCCGGTCGGCTCGCCGGTACGCAGGTCGAAACGGGAGCCGTGCAGCCAGCACTCCAGCGTGCAGCCGTCGACCTCACCCTCGGAGAGGGCGACCGCGGCGTGCGAGCACTCGTCGTAGGCGACGTAGAAGTTGTCGTCCTCGCCGTGCACGACGGCCAGCTCGAGGTCGTCGGCGACGGCCTTGATCGCCGTGCCCTTGGGCACGTCCTCGACGGAGCACAGGCGGATGAAGCTCACTGGTCGCCCTTCGCCAGCCGCGCCTCGATGGTGTCGCCGAGGCGCTCACGCAGGGTCTCGACCGGGATCTTCTGCAACAGCTCCGCGAAGAAGCCGCGGACGACCAGCCTGCGCGCCTCGTGCTCGGGGATGCCCCGGGCCATCAGGTAGAACAGCTGCTCGTCGTCGAACCGGCCGGTCGCGCTCGCGTGCCCGGCGCCGACGATCTCGCCGGTCTCGATCTCGAGGTTCGGCACGGAGTCGGCCCGCGCGCCGTCGCTGAGGACCAGGTTCCGGTTGATCTCGTACGTGTCGGTGCCGGTCGCCTGCACCTGGATCAGCACGTCGCCGACCCAGACCGTGTGCGCGCCCTCGCCCTGCAGCGCGCCGCGGTAGCCGACGTAGCTGCGGCAGTCCGGGATGCTGTGGTCGACGAGCTGGCGGTGCTCGAGGTGCTGGTCGTCGTCGGCGAAGTAGAGCCCGAACAGCTCCGCGTCGCCGCCCCGGCCCGCGTACTCCACGCTCGTGAACTGGCGCACCACGTCGCCACCGAGCGTCACCTGCACGTGCGTGACCCGGGCGTCGCGGCCGAGGCGGAACTTGACGTGCTGGGCCTGCACCGCGTCGGACGCCCAGTCGGCGACCGTGATCAGCGTGAGCTGGGCACCGTCGGCGACGTCAACCTCGACGTTGTCGGCGAGCGTGGTCGAGCCGACCTGCTCGACGATCAGCGTGGCTTTGGCGAACCGGCCGACCTCGACGACCGTGTGCGCGTACGCGACACCGTCGCCCCCGCCGATCACCCGGACGCGGGCCGGCTCGGCCGGCTCGGCCTCGGGCGCGACCTCGATCAGCGTCGCGCCGTCGGCGTTGCCGAAGCCGAGCGCGCTGATCCGGTCGAACGGCACCAGCACGCGGCCGATCCGCTCGTCGCCCTTGGCCAGCCTCGCCACCGTCACGCCGGCCGGCAGGTCCTCGTGCTCCCAGCGCAGCGTGCTCTCCGCCGCCGGCGTCGCGGTGGCCAGACCGCGCATGCGCTTGAGCGGCGTGAACCGCCACTCCTCCTCGAGCCCGGTGAGCGCCGGGAAGTCGGCGACATCGGTCGAGTGCAGGCTCTGCGCCTTGGTCTTGGGCAGGCTCGACGTCTTGGGCGGGGTGACCGCCACCTCGGTTTCCGTGGGCATTTAGCCGACGGCCCCTTCCATCTGCAGTTCGATGAGCCGGTTGAGCTCGAGTGCGTACTCCATCGGGAGCTCCTTGGCGATCGGCTCGATGAAGCCGCGCACGATCATCGCCATGGCCTCGTCCTCGGTCAGGCCCCGGCTCATCAGGTAGAAGAGCTGGTCCTCGCTGACCTTGGAGACGGTCGCCTCGTGACCCATCGCCACGTCGTCCTCGCGGATGTCGACGTACGGGTACGTGTCGGACCGCGAGATCGTGTCGACGAGCAGCGCGTCGCACTTGACGGTGCTCTTCGAGTGGGAGGAACCCTCCAACACCTGGACCAGGCCGCGGTACGAGGTCCGGCCGCCACCCCGCGCGATCGACTTGGAGACGATCGTGCTGCTGGTGTGCGGAGCCGCGTGCACCATCTTGGCGCCGGCGTCCTGGTGCTGGCCCTCGCCGGCCATCGCGACGGAGAGCACCTCGCCCTTGGCGTGCTCGCCCATCATCCAGACGGCCGGGTACTTCATGGTCACCTTGGAACCGATGTTGCCGTCGATCCACTCCATGGTCGCGCCCTCGTGCGCCACGGCGCGCTTGGTGACCAGGTTGTAGACGTTGTTCGACCAGTTCTGGATGGTCGTGTAGCGGCAGCGGGCGCCCTTCTTCACGATGATCTCGACGACCGCGCTGTGCAGCGAGTCGGACGAGTAGATCGGCGCGGTGCAGCCCTCGACGTAGTGCACGTAGGCACCCTCGTCGACGATGATCAGCGTCCGCTCGAACTGGCCCATGTTCTCCGTGTTGATCCGGAAGTAGGCCTGCAGCGGGATCTCGACGTGCACGCCCGGCGGCACGTAGATGAACGACCCGCCCGACCACACGGACGTGTTGAGCGCGGCGAACTTGTTGTCGCCGACCGGGATCACGGAGCCGAAGTACTCCTTGAACAGCTCCGGGTGCTCGCGCAGGCCCGTGTCGGTGTCGAGGAAGATGACGCCCTGCTCCTCGAGGTCCTCACGGATCTTGTGGTAGACCACCTCGGACTCGTACTGGGCCGCCACGCCGGCGATCAGCCGCTGCTTCTCGGCCTCCGGGATGCCCAGCTTGTCGTAGGTGTTCTTGATGTCCGCGGGCAGGTCGTCCCAGCTCGCCGCCTGCTTCTCGGTCGAGCGGACGAAGTACTTGATGTTGTCGAAGTCGATGCCGCCGAGGTCGGCACCCCAGTCGGGCATCGGCTTCCGGCCGAACAGCCGCAGGCCCTTGAGGCGCAGGTCGAGCATCCACTCGGGCTCGTTCTTCTTGGCGGAGATGTCACGCACCACCGCCTCGTTGAGCCCGCGCTGCGCCGCGGCGCCGGCGGTGTCGGAGTCGGCCCACCCGTACTGGTAACTGCCCAGGGCGGCGAGGTGCTCCTCCTGGGTCACTACGGGCTGGACGATCTGCTCGGTCATCTATCTGTCCTCACAGTTGGGTGCTTTGCTGGTTGCCGGTGCCTGGACCTCCGGTCGGCACGGAGGACCCGATGTCCGGGTGGTGCTGGGCGGGGATATGAGTAGTGCATACCCCGTCACCGTGTGCGATCGTGGCGAGTCGCTGGACGTGGGTCCCGACCAAGCGCGAGATCACCGCCGTCTCGGCCTCGCACAGCTCGGGAAACTCGGCGGCCACGTGCGCCACCGGGCAGTGGTGCTGACACAGCTGCCCGCCCGTCGCGATCGTGGAGGCGTTGGCAGCGTAGCCCTCGGCCGTCAACGCGTCGGCGAGCGCCTCGGCCCGCGCGATCGGGTCGTCTCCGGCGCCTTCCATGGCGTCCCGGCAGCGGCCCTCCAGGGTGGCGACCTGCTCGGCGGCGAACGCGTCGACCGCGCCCTCGCCACCGTGGGTGGCGATCCAGCGCAGC
>NZ_JBFAIU010000396.1:0-6286 GCF_040654855.1 Asanoa sp. NPDC050611 | reverse complement strand
GTCCAGGCCCGCCATGATGTTCAGCGGGACGGTCAGCTCCTTCGCCAGGGTCGCGATCGTCGCGGCGTCGGTCACGCCGGGGACGAACACACCGTCGGCGCCGGCGGCGACGTACGCGGCCGCACGGTCGAGCGTCTCGGTGAGCCTCGTTTCCGGGTCGCCGAGCTGGCGCAGGTAGGTGTCGATCCGGGCGTTGACGAACAGCTCCGGGCCGCCGACCTGCCGGGCGGTCCGGATCCGTTCGGTGTGCTCGGCCGTCGGCGCGGTGCCGTCCTCGAGGTTGACCCCGACCGCGCCGGCTTCCCGCACCATGCGGATCGTGCCTTCGACGTCGCCGTAGCCGGCTTCGACGTCGGCGGTGACCGGGACGCCGACGGCGGCGACGATCCGGGCGATCACGTCCAGCGCCTCCTGCTGCCCGAGGCCGCCGTCGTCCTCAGTGCCGAGACCCCACGCGACGCCGGCACTGGTCGTGGCGATCGCCGCGGCGCCGGCCTTCTCGATGATGCGGGCACTGGCGACGTCCCAGGCGTTGGGGAGCACGAGCGGTTGGCCGGGGCGGTGGTGCAGTGAGCGGAAATCGGTCATGCGGTCCAGCCAACCGTGTGTACGCCGGCGGGTCCGGCGGTTTTCGGACGTCTACGGCAGCCAGACCCAGTCGGCTCGGTCGTAGAGGTGGGTGAGGCCGGCCCGGGCCATGTTGTTGAGCGACGGGTTGCTGCCCGCGACCGCGGGGCTGTCGGTCTCGCTGACGACCCAACGGCATCCGCGCTCGGCGGCGTAGGTCGCCCGGACCGAGATCAGGGCCGACTGGATGCCGCGGCGGCGATGGGTGGCCGTCGTGGCGGCGGAGTGGAACTGCGCGGTCTCGCCACGGGTGAACACGCTGGCCACGGCGACGAGGTGGTGGCCGTCCCAGGCACCGAACGCCTGGAAGTCGTCCTGGCGGGCAGCCGCGGCCGTGACGGCGGCCAGGTGCGGGTCGGGCACCTCGAACAGCTCCCAGACCAGGGCGGCCCACTCGTCGAGCCGGTCCTTCTCGACGGGCCCGACACGCAGGTCGGTGGTCGCGGGCTTGACGGCATCGACCTCGCCGACGAACTTCGCGGTCGTGTCACCGCGGGTGAGGCCGTGCCGCTCCACGATCGCGTCCCAGTCGTCCGGGAGGAGATCCGGCGCGATCTGGATGTGACAGGCCGGGCTGTCTCGCTGCCGGTGGAAGTCGATCACCTCGGCGACGAGGTCGTCGGTGACCGGCTCGGCGGCGCCGAGCGCGAGGGCGCGGTTGAAGTGACCGCCGGCGGGGTCGTCGCGCAACGAGATCACCACACCGCCGCCGATCCGAGCGGTGTCCACACCAAGCGCTGAGCGGGCGGCCTCGGGTGCGACCTCGCCGAGCCGGTACGTCACCTCGGCCTCGACCAGTTCGGCCGTCCGGGTCAGGTCTGACATCACGGCGTGATCCAAGCGGTCGCGGGTTACGCCCGGATGATCGCGCGCCGGAATGTGACAGGAATCGCGCCCCGGTCAGCCGTTGCTCGGGCTGTCGATCCCGCGCGCGGCGAACGAGGCGGCCACCTGGTCGAAGGCGGTGACCGCGAGCTCGACCCGGGTGGCGGCGTCCGCGAGCGGCAGGTCGAGCTGCGGGTCGAAGCCGGGCAGCCCGGTCACGCGCTCGACCGCCTCGCCGAGCCGGTAGATCAGTTGGACGATCTGCCGCGCGTCGTCGCCGCGGTACCAGTAGGGCACCGTGATCTCCGCTTCGGTGGCGTGGTAGCTGAGCTGGATGCCGGTGGACTCGTGGTCGAGCGCGTAGTTGTTGTCGCCCTCGAACTCGGACACCTCGCCGAGGACCTGCTCGGCCGCCGCCACGAGGCGGGTCCAGACGTCGGCGCTCGGACGCGTCGCGTCGTGGTCGGCGGCCGCTTCGACGGCGTCGATCGCCTCTTCCCAGGTCTGATCCGCACCCTTGGGCAGGAAGATCAGGTCGTAGCTCATGGCGCCGTACCGTACCGGGTGGACCAAACCAGGCAGGACAAGGACCGCGCCCACAACGCGCCTAGTTGAGGGTTCTCAGGATCTCGATCAACGCGGTGGTGGCGGGCGGGTCCGGCGGGTCGCCGTAGGTGGCGGTGTAGATCCGGCGGGGACTTTCCGCGAGTGGCGTGGCGTAGACGCCTGGCGCCCGGTGCGCGCGCAGGGCGAGTCCGTTGACGATCGCGACACCCATACCGGCACCGACCAGCGCCTGGGTGATGACGGTGTCGTCGCAGAAGTAGGCGATGCGTGGTGCGAAGCCGGCGCGCTCGCAGGCGCTGATGGTGGCGGCTCGGCAGCGTTCGCAGCCGCCGACCCAGGCGGAGTCGCGGTGGTCTTCGAGGCGCTGATCGGGCCGGTCACTGACGAGGTAGACGGGGTCGTCCAGCAGGTGGGTGAGCCGGAATCCCGCCGCTTCGTCCGGAGGGGTGTCGGCGTTGCGGAAGATCAGGGCGATGTCGACCTGCCCCGACCGCAGCATCCCCAGGCCGTCGACGGGGTGAGCGTCCACGATGTTCAGTTCGATTCCCGGGTACGACTGGGACAGCGCGGCGGCTGCCTTCGGCACCAGAGTGCTGAGGACCGTTTGAAAACCGGCGAGCCGCACCCGTCCGGCCCGCAGTCCCACGCGGGCGGCCAACTCGACCGACGCGGCGTCCAGTCGCCCCAGGATCTCGGTCGCCCGTTGGGCGAGGAGCTCCCCTTCGGGCGTGAGCCGGATCCCGCGACCCACCCGCTGGACGAGCTTGGCTCCAGTGGTGGCCTCCAGCCGCCCCAGGTGATGACTGACCGATGGCTGCGAGTAGCGCAGCTCGTTCGCAGCTTTGGTCACCGATCTGTGGCGGGCGACCGCCTCCAGCACTTTGAGGTGGGTGAGGTTCAGCATGCATCAACTTTATCTATGAGACTTAGGCGAAGTTGGCATTAGACGTCATGGCACCGGGCTGCGAGTATCGCTTGCACGACCGAGCGTTGACCGTCAATGGCCGAAGGAGCAGCAACCATGTCCCGTGTCCGCGTCCAGAACTTCTGCATCTCTCTCGACGGTTTCGGTACCGGCGAAGGCCAGAGCGCCGATTTGCATTTCGGCCACGCCGGGGACCGGCTGCACCAATGGATGTTCGGCACCCGGTATTGGCAGCCCGGCGGTAGCGACGGCGTCGACAACGCCTTCGCGCAGCAGTTCGCTCCCGGGGTCGGCGCTGAGATCATGGGTGCCGGGAAGTTCGGCCACCCCGGATGGCACGAGGACCCGGAGTGGAAGGGCGCCTGGGGTCCCAACCCGCCGTTCCACACTCCTGTCTTCGTACTCACCCATCACACACGCCCGCCGATTGAGATGGAGGGCGGCACGACGTTCCATTTCCTCGACGCGTCTCCGGCCGAGGCGCTGAAGACGGCCCGTGAGGCCGCCGGCGACCTGGACATCCGTCTCGGCGGAGGACCCAGCATGATCCGCGACTTCCTTGCCGCCGGGCTGGTCGACCACATGCACGTCGTGGTGGTCCCGATCCTGCTCGGCCGGGGTGTACGCCTCTGGGACGGGCTCGAGGGCATCGAGCAGAACTACCGGGTCGAGGCCGTCTCCTCGCCCAGCGGCGTCACCCATATGACGTTCACCCGGATCGGCTCCTGAACCTTGGCGCCCCGGCACTCGCGATCAGGCGTCTCGCCGCCTTCTCAGACCGCGTTCGGTTTACGCGTCTCGGGTGGGCGCGGCAGGGTTCGAACCTGCGACTTCTCGCTTGTAAGGCGAGTGCTCTACCGCTGAGCTACGCGCCCGTTCGGTTGCTCTACGGTAACGGTTCCGGTCAATGGCCACGGTTTCCCGTTCTCGGGCCGGGGTCCTGCGGGAGCCGCTCCTAGCGTCCCGCGGATGGACTCGTTCATACGCACCTCCCGCGCCGCGGACTCGCTCTCGAGCTGGCTGCGGCGGATGACCTTCGTGGACCTGCTGCCGCACCAGGTCGTGGCGGAGATCCACCGACATGTCATGGCCTGGGCCGAGCTCGTCCGTCCGCGACCGGGCGACCCACCGATCGCCGTCGGTGTCGAGGGCGGCGACGGGGCGGCGGCCGATCCGCTGCCGGGCACCGTCGCGTTGTGGGTGCGGTGGCAGGACTCCGCCGACCCGATCCCGGCGGCCGTCGGGCTGGTCACCGTCGTGACGACGAGCCGCGTCGTCGACGGCCGGACGCGCTGGTCCGCCCGGCGCTCCTGCCGGGCGAGGACCCGCAAGGGCCTCCCCTGCCCGATCGGCCCGCGCCCCTCGGGCCTGTGCCACGTCCACGACCCGACGGTCCAATGTGGCGCGACGCGGCGCGACGGCCACCGGTGTGCCGCACCCACCGGCGGGGTGCGCTGCCGCACGCACCGCGACGCGACGGGCCTACGGCACGACGCGGGTGCCCGGGGTGTCGCCGGGCAGCCGTGACATGTCGTTCTCGAGGGCGGCACGGGCGTGCTGCCGAGCTCGCTGCCGTCGGCGGCGTAGGCGGTCCAGCGGATACGCGACCACGGCGAACACCAGCACCACGACGATGCCGGCGACGACGCCGTGCCAGAGCGCGGCCGGCTTGCTGGCCACGCTGCCGCCGCTGAGCGCGTCGGCCACCGCCCAGCCCGCGGCGGCAGCCGCGGCAGCCGCGGTCACGCCGACCAGCAGGGCCCGTCCGAAGCCGGCCAGCGCGGCGCCGCCGGCCCGGCGGTGCACCGCCAGCACCAGCAGCGCGCCGAGCACGAGCATGCCGATCGAGTTGGCCAGGGTCAGGGCGAGCAGCCTGCGGTCGGTGGCCAGGCCGGCGGCGAGCACCACCGCCGCCACGGAGACGGTGGCCCAGCCGATCGCGGTCGCGGTGGCGGCGGGGCGGGGCAGGCCGCGGGCGTACAGGGCGCGGGTCAGGATCGCGAACAGGCCGTAGCCGACGAGGCCCGGCGCGAAGCCGGCGACCGCACCGCCCAGCCCCGCCAGCGCGAAGAAGCCGGCGACGGGTTCGGCCACCGCGAACAGCGCGGCCGCGCCCAGGCAGGTCAGCAGCAGCACGCCGCGGGTGGCCGGGGCGAGCCGCTCCCGGTAGCCGGCGTGGTCGCCGGTGCTGTGTGCGGTGGCCAGCGTCGGGTACACGGCCGTCGCCACCGGCACCGCGAGGATCGCCCAGGGCAGCAGGTAGACCGCCTGGGCGACGGTGAACACCACGACCGTGCCCTCGGGGCCGTGGTTGGCCAGCCGCAGCGTGACGATGACCGCGACCTGCTGGAGGCCGACGGTGACGACCCCGGCGCCGGCGAGTCGCAGGGCGTGCCGGCCCGCGCCCGCCGGGAACCGCCAGGCCGGGCGCAGCCGCAGGCCGAGGTCGCGCACCGGGAAGACCAGGCTCAGCGAGAGCACCACGACCCCGAGCGTCGTGCCGACGGCGAGGATGAGCTGGCCGCCGACCCCGACCCCGGGTACGTCGGCCCGGGCGCCCTCGACGGCCGCGAACAGCCCGTACGTCGCGGCGACGACCACGCTGGACAGCAGCGGCGCGATGACCGGCCACGCGAACCGCCGGTGCGACTGGAGCACGCCGGTCAGCACGATGCCGATCCCGTACAACGGGAGCTGTGGTGCGAAGATTCGCAACATCAGCACACCGGCGTCGTGCGCGGCGGCCGGCAGGTTGCCCGCGAGCCCGTCGATGATCGGCCCGGCCAGCAGCGCCACCACGACGGCGAGCGGCACGAGCAGCGTCAGCGTCCAGGTCAGCAGCGCGGCGACGGTGCCCGCCTCGGTGCGCCGGTCACCCGCCGCGACCGCGCCGGCCAGCAGCGGCACGACCAGGGCCGCGAGCGCGCCACCCGCGACGATCTCGAAGATGATGTTGGGGACGGTGTTCGCGGTGACGTAGGCGGTGCCGAGCAGCGTCGAGCCGACGAACCAGCCGAGCACGGCGGTGCGCCCGAAGCCGGCGATCCGGCTCAGCACGGTGAGGCCGCCGATCAGGCCGGCGGAGCGGGCGACCCGCGGCGGGGGGACGGCGGCTCTCGGAGGGGTGGACACGCTCACGTCGTCAGGGGCGCCGTCCGAGGGCGTCCAACTCGCGCAGCACCGGCGTCTGGTGGATGACCTGGGTGAAGCTGACCCGCTCGCTGGCCGCGGTGAGCCCGGCCAGCCCGGCGAGCAGGGCGGCCCGCCCGACCCGGCCGGAGCGGGCGGCCCGCGCGACGCCGACCCTCCCGCCGCACGCGTAGGCGCCGGCGTCGCCGCGCA